>JALOTF010000018.1 GCA_025458025.1 Beijerinckiaceae bacterium
CCGAACCTGCGCGAGAACATCTTCCCCACGCGCCCCCGCGCGGATCTCATCCTGCGCAAGGGCCTCAGCCACACCATCGAGGAAGTGGCGCTGCGGAAGTTGTGATATGATAGATGTCTTGTTTATCAGACATAGACATGCTTGCTATTATAATTGAAATATTCATTCGAAAAATAGAAACTTAGAAATTCTAGCGCTTCTTCCCACGTTGCAAACTTGTTCGCATTAACAATTTTATTAATGTAATCGATGATTGTCTTTGGCTCGTATTTCTCAAGCACCAAAATGCGGGATAGGAATGTGCCGGATTTAACTTTTTCCATTTGAATGATGCTCGCAACATTCAAATGGAAAAATATCCCTCCATCATCCCCCTCAAACCCGATGCAAATAGTCACCACACATTCAAAACCATAGATATTTTCAGGGACCCAATCCTCCAAGAAATCGCCGTCAATGTCGATGCTATGAACAACTAACTTTTTTGCCACAGCTACGCCTCTTGAGAGTTATGCGAGACACTCACAGCAGCCCGTTTTCCTGCGCCAGCACCTTCAGCGAATGCGCCGGCCGTGCGCCGAGCTTCTGGATGACATGGCTCGCGGCCAGTGTGCCCAGCCGCCCGGCCTTTTCGTAACCCAGGCCCGCCGTGTAGCCGAACAGGAAGCCGGCCGCGAAGGCATCGCCCGCGCCGGTGGCATCTTCCAGCGTCTCGATCGGGTAGGCCGGTACGGCCACCGTTGTCTTGCCCTCGATGATCACCGCGCCCTTTTCCGAGCGTGTGACGGCCGCGCGCTTCGCACGGCCTCGCAGGGCTTCCAGCGCGGTATCGAAATCGGCCGTTTCATACAGCGCTTTCAACTCGTGCTCGTTCGCGAAGACAAGATCGACCATGCCGCTATCGATGAGCTGGCGGAACTCGCTGCGGTAACGATCCACGCAGAAGCTGTCGGAGAGAGTCAGCGCCACTTCACGACCGGCAGCATGTGCGAGATCCGCCGCCTTGCGGAAAGCGAGCTTCGCAGCCGGCGGGTCCCATAGATAGCCTTCGAGATAGGTCACGGCGGCGGCCTGCACGGTGGCAGGATCGATATCGGCCTCGGTGAGGTCCTGGCACGCCCCGAGGAAGGTGTTCATCGTGCGCTCGCCATCTGGCGTGACCAGGATGAAGCTGCGCGCGGTGGCCTTGCCATCGACCGCCTGGCGGGTGCCGAAAGCCACGCCCGAGGCCACGATGTCATGCGCGAAGAGATCGCCCACGGAATCGGCCTTCACCTTGCCGATGAAAGCGCTTCGCGCGCCGAAAGATGCGGCACCGACACCGGTATTCGCGGCGGAACCGCCGGAGATGATCGTGGCCGGGCCCATCGCGGCATAGATCGCCTCGGCGCGATCCTCGTCGATGAGCGTCATCGAACCCTTCACAACGCCCTGTTTCTGCAGGAAATCCTCCTCGCAGCGGGCGATCACGTCAACAATCGCATTGCCGATGGTGAGGACGTCATAGGTGCGGGACATGGGAATTTCCGGTTCACGAGGGGTCGCGAGGGGATGGCCGAGCAGAAGCGGCACGTCAAGCCTTGTCGAACCGACGGGCGCGCCGCAGGCGCACATAGAGCGCACCTTCACCGCCATGGCCGGGCGCGGAGGCTTCATAGCCCAGCACGATGGTGCGCAAGGCAGGGTCAGCCAGCCAATGCGGCACGAGGCGGCGCAAGACGCCCCGTTCCTCGCCGCGCGCATCCACTCCACCCCCCTTGCCGGTGATGACCAGCACGAGCTTCGCGCCGCGATGATGCATCGCATAGAGGAATTCGAGCAGATCGCGATGCGCCTCCGCCTGTCGCAGGCCATGCAGGTCGATCCGGCCATCCAGCGGTTGCAAGCCGCGTGCGACATCGCGGCGGGCGCGACGATCCAGCGGCGCAAGCGGGGGAATCGGGCGCGGTTCGACCTTCTTTGGTGGCTTTGAGACGGGAATCGCTGGCGTTACGGGCGCGGGAACGGGGGCTGGAGGCTCCTCCGGCAGTTCGGGCAGCGTGCGCCCGGGCAAGGGCTTCGCCTGCCGTGCCACATAGTGCCAGACGTGCGCGTCCTCCGTGGTCAATTCACGCTTCCTGCGCCGCATGGGTCATTCCCCTCGCGGCCAGAGAACAATGAAACGCATGGAATCACGCACGAGCCCCGCGCGCTGCCCGGCTTCAGCGCCGGACCCCATGAAAAAATCCCCGCGCGCCGGGCCAACAATCGCCGAGCCGGTATCCTGCGCGATCATCAGCCGATCCAGTGGAGCGCGCGGACCTTCGGGCGTGAGCGGGGCGGATTCGATCCAGACCGGCAGGCCATAGGGCCAGATGGTGCGATCCACGGCGAGGCTGCGTCCCGTGGTGAGCGGCACGCCTGCGCCGCCCACGGGCCCGCGTGCGGGATCGAGCATCGGTTCGAGCGCGAAGAAGATGTAGGAGCGGTTGCGCTCCATCAGCGCGCGGCCGCGCGCCGGGTCAGCCCGCAGCCAGCCCATCAGCCGTTCCAGTGACATCTCCGGCAGGGGAATCTTGCCCTGCTCCACGAGAATGCGCCCGATCGATGTATAGGGATGCCCGTTCCGCCCGGCATAGGTGAGGCGGGCGCGAGTGCCATCCGTGAGCGTGAGGCGCGCCGAGCCCTGCACCTGCGTGATGAAAAGCTCGGCTTCATCCCTCAGCCATGCGATTTCGAGGCCCTGCCCCGCCAGTGCGCCGGCCCAAATGGCGCCTCGATCGGGATAGATCGAGTAAACACCCTCGCTCACGCGAGCAGCGGCATAAACCGCGTCGATGTCCGGCGGGCGCGGCTCGTCCTGCGCAAAGGTCACAAGATCCGCTGGGCGGCCGAGCACCGGCACGGGAAACGCCGCTGATTTGTCACGCGAAGCCTCGATTTCCGGCTCGAAATAGGCGGTGAGGAAGCCGTTTCCGGCTTTCGGCTGCACCGCGAAGAGCTGAAAATGCTGCTCGAAGAAGGCGCGTGCCGATGCGCTGTCGGCAATGGGCTCGGCCAGCGTCTTCCGGCAGATGTTCACGAGAATATCTGGCGGCTTCACGCCCAGCCGTTGCGCCGGCGCGCCCTCGGCCAAAGGCTTGCAGGTCTCGAGAAAGGCGCGGAAGGCCGCGCTCGCATCATCGCGCGACCAGCCGGGCAGATCGGAGAAGCGAAGCGGCCGCAGGTCGGCCTGTTCGGCCAAGGGCGGCAGGCTGCGTGAAGGATCGGCCGCGGCAAGGCTGCTCATCGCGAGAAGCCCCGCAGCAGCAAGGCCGGCGGCCTCAAGCCGCCTCGGTCGCCACCAGCCGCCAGTTCGGATCCCGCGAGCTGACATCGCGCGCGAAGGTCCAGATATCCGTGACATCGGTGACCTTTTCCGGGTTGCCATCGATGACCACGCCCTGTGCATCCCGCGTGGCGGTGATGAGCTTGGAGAGGAATTTCACCGTGACCTGCGCCGTCTTCGTGCGCAGGAGGGCATCGGAGAATTCCGCCTTGTCGATGGAAACGAACTGCGTTTCTACCTTTTCGTTGCGGCTTTCGCGATCCTTGATCGCGCCTTCGAAGCCCTCATAGACCTCCGCCGAGAGCAAATCCTTCAGCGTGCGGCGATCACCTTGCGCGAAAGCGGTCACGATCATCTCGTAGGCAGCACGCGCGCCACCGAGGAACTCGCGCGGATCGAAGCTGGAATCGCTCTGCATGATCTGGACGAGGCCGGGGAAAGCCGGCGAATCCGCCGGCACCACACCCGCCAGGCGCGCTTCCGGCTCGGCCGATGGCTGCGGGCCGCGCGCGGTGGGCAGCGGCACGACATTACTGTTGCTCGCGCCCGGCGCGGCGGGATCGTTCGCCTGCTCGCGGCGAATCATCATGTCCTGCGGGGGTTTCTCGGTGCCTGTGCGTTGGCCCAGAACCGAGCGCAGCTTGTAGATGACGAAAATCGCCAGCCCGAGGAAAACAAGCGTGAGAACGTCGAAATTCTGCATCGAGGAGCACCTGCACACACGCAAGACCGCAGGGTATCGCCCATTGGTTCTTGCTTCACGCTCCCCATATAGGGTGTTCGAATGCGCGGCGCCATACCCGAATAGGCAGCCAGATGCACGGAAAACGCGGCGAAAGGAACCGCATGAGCCGAATTCCCGATCCTGAACCCGGCAATGCGAGTCTGGCGCGCGGTGTGCAGGGTTTCGTGCTGCGACCCGGATTATGGCTGCTGCTATGGATGGCGCTGGAAGGCGCGCTTTTCGTGCTCCTGGCTCAGAAATGGGGTCTGAGCACAGTCATCCTCGCGGCGATCGGCAAGAGCGCGCTCGGGCTCTTCGCGCTGGTCTGGCTCACGGGGCGTTCGCTTCTGAAGGTTTCGGCACCGGGCTTCCGGCTGATCCAGCTCGAGCGGCTGGGCACGGGGATGATGCTGGCCCTTGCGATAATGATGCCCGGCTTCGTGCTCTCGCTCCTGGCGCTGGCGCTTCTCGCGCCGGGCCTGCGCGCGGCGTTCTTCCGGCGGGCCGCGCCGCCGCGCCGCGAGGATGTGGTTGATCTCGAACCGGGTGAATGGCGGGAAATCCCCTCCGAGGAGCCGCGATTGCCGCAGGAACCCACGAACCGGCCTTGAGGCGCGCGCGCCTTCCGTGTAAGCCGGCCAGCGATTTGAATGGCAGGTGGAGCCGGCGCGGGCCGCGTTCCGCCGCATGACCCACAAGGACAGGACCAGAACCATGGCTGAAGGAAATGGCGGCATGCCGCAGCTCGATGCGCTCGCGCAGTATGTGAAGGACCTGTCCTTCGAGAACCCGAATGCGCCGCGCTCGCTGCAGCCGAAGCAGGCTCCTCCGGCCATCAATGTTCAGGTGAACGTGAACGCCAAGGAACTCGGAGACGACGAGTTCGAGGTTGATCTCTCGCTCGATGGTTCGGCCGGCGAAGGCGATGAGGTGATCTTCCGCTTCGAGCTGGTGTATTCCGGCATCTTCCGCCTTGTGAACATCCCGGCCGAGCACAAGCATCAGGTGGTGATGATCGAGTGCCCGCGTATGCTGTTCCCCTTCGCTCGCGCGATCGTGGCGAATGCGGTGCGCGATGGCGGCTTCCCGCCCTTCCTGCTGCAGCCGATCGATTTCGGCGCGCTCTATCACCAGCGCATGTCGGAAGTGCAGGGCGCCAGCGCCCGCAACTGAAGCCTCATGCGGGAGGCGGCGCTGCTGCCGCCTTTTCCGCCTCGACCCAATAGGCCTTCCAGAGCGCCTTTTCGCCCATTTCCGCCACGAAGGCGCGATGCTGGGCGCGCTCTTCTTCCGTGATCAGATGGATGGCCGAAAGCTGGGCGCGCTGATGAGCGCGCTCCGCGCCATCGGTGGCGCTGCGGCTGTCATCCTCGGATGAGGCGCCCAGAAGCAGGCTGGATTGCTTGCCGCCCGTGAGTTCCGCATAGACTTCCGCGAGAATTTCCGCATCGAGCAACGCGCCATGGCGCGTGCGGCGGCTGTTATCGATGCCATAGCGGGCGCAGAGCGCATCAAGCGAGTTCTGCTGGCCCGCATGCTTGCGCCGGGCGATGGCGAGCGTATCGATAACGCGATCCGCCGAGAGCGGGCCCTTCTTCAGCCGCTTCAGCTCGGCATTGAGGAAGCCCATATCGAAGCTCGCATTGTGGATGATCAGCGGATCATCCCCGATGAAGGCGAGGAATTCGTCTGCGATCTGCCGGAAAACCGGCTTGTCCGCGAGGAAGGCGTCCGAAAGGCCGTGCACCGCGAAAGCCTCGGGCGACATGGGCCGCTCGGGATTGATATAGCGGTGGAAGACCTGGCCGGTGACGAAGCGATTGACGATTTCCACGCAGCCAATTTCCACCAGCCGGTCACCGCGCAGGGGATCAAGACCAGTCGTTTCGGTATCGAGTACAATCTCGCGCATGGGTCCGCCCGGAATTCAGAACAGGCGCGGGGCCAAAGCCCGCAACAGGGCCTGAAGATCGCTCCGCGCAGCCGGAAAACCCCGGCTAGTTTCCAATATGGCATGGGCGCGCCGGCGTTTCTCGCTGTCCGGCATCTGGCGCTTCAGAAGGGCGTGGAAAAGTTCTTCGGTCATGCCAGGCCGGGCGAGAACACGCTGTTTTTGAATCGCAGGCGAAACGGTAGTCACGAGCACGGCATCGCAGCGCTTTTCGCCCCCGATTTCGTAGAGAAGCGGCACATCGAGCACGATGAGCTTGTGCCCGGCGCGTTTCGCTGCGGCCAGCGCCTTCTCTTCTTCCTCGCGCACGAGAGGATGGACGATGGCTTCGAGCTTTCTGAAGCGCTCGGCCTTGCCATCGAGGGCGGCGGCCAACTTTTTGCGATCCACCTGACCATCCGTGACCGTGCACGGGAAGGCCTCTTCGATCAGCGGTGCCGCGCGCCCGGAATAGAGCGCGTGCACGGTCGCATCGGCATCATGAACCAGCACGCCGAGGTCGCGCAGCATATTCGCCGTGGCGGATTTTCCCGTACCGATCGAACCGGTGAGGCCGAGCCGGAACATCGCGCGTCACTTCGGCAAATGCGCGACGATATGCGCGCGCAGGGCCTCGGTGACTTCTGGCTTCCGGCCGAACCATTTCTCGAAGCCCGGAACCGCCTGATGCAGCAACATGCCGAGTCCGTCGAGCGTGCGCAATCCGCGCGATTTCGCGGCGGCGAGAAGCGGGGTCTCCAGCGGCACATAGACGATATCCGCGACAATCGCGTGGGCCGGCAGGCGGGAAAGATCGAGCGAGAGCGGCTCCTTGCCCTGCATGCCGAGGCTCGTGGTGTTGATCACGAGATCGAAGTCGGCGAGCGCGCCATCTTTCGCGTCCCAAGGCACGATATCGACCGGGGCATGCGGCGCAACTTTCTTCAGGTCGGCCAAAAGCTTGCCGAGCCGATCTTCGGAGCGGTTGGAAAAGGCGAGGCGCAGCGGTTTCCGCTCCAGCAGCGGCATGGCGAGGCCACGGGCCCCACCGCCCGCACCGAGCAGCAGGATGTGTCGGTTGGTCTCGTCCCAGCCGGGATGGACGGCATCGAGATGCGCGACGAAACCGAGACCATCGGTGTTGTCACCCCAGATCTCGCCATTTTCGAACCAGATCGTGTTCACCGCTTCTAGCGCCGAGGCCCGCGACGTGGTGTGCGTGCAGGCATGGAAGGCCGCTTCCTTGTCGGGAATCGTGACATTGCAGCCGGCATAGCCGCGCGCGGGCAGATTGCGCAGGAATTCTGCGACATGCTCCGGCTGCACTTCCTCGCGGCCATATTCGCCCGCAATGCCATATTCCTTCAGCCAGAAGCTGTGCAGCAGCGGCGAGCGCGCCTGCGCGACCGGCGAGCCAATAACGAGTGCGCGCTTCATGCCTCGATCTCCTTCGCCCCAGTCAGAACACCCGCCTCGCGCAGCGCATAGAGCACCCCGAAGAGCGGCAGGCCGAGAATGGTCGCGTGATCGCCCACGATCTCGGAGAAGAGATGCGGGCCGAGCCCCTCGATCTCGTATCCACCCACGGTTTCAGTGACCCTCGACCCCATGACGTCGAGATAGCGATCGAGAAACGCGTCGTCAAAAGCCCGCATGATCAGGGTGGCTGAGGAAATGCCGGCCCAGAGCACGGTTTCGCCGCGTCGCAAAGCGGATGCGGAATGAAGATGATGCGCCTTCCCGCGCAGACGGGCGATCTGCGCGCGCGCAGCGGTTCGGTCCACTGGTTTCATGAACAGCGAGCCATCAAGATCCAGCGTCTGGTCTGCGGCGAGCACGAGACGATCAGGGTGAAGCCGCGCCACGGCTTCTGCCTTTGCATGCGCGAGGGCGATGGCGATTTCCGCTGGGGTCGCCCGGTTTTCGAGCAGCGTTGCGGCGATGGCCTTTTCATCCACGCGTGGCTTGATGATCTCCAGCGGCACGCCGCAGGATTCGAGTAGCAGGCGACGCGCCGCACTGCCGGAAGCGAGAACCAGCGGCTCTTGACCGAGCCAGAACGGTGACATTGTCATTGCGCGATGAGACCCAGCCGATGCGTGCGGTGCAGATCGATGATCGCCGCTGCCGTTTCCTCGATGGATCGCCGTGTCACGTCGATCACTGGCCAGTTATGGCGATCGAAGAGCCGGCGCGCGCGCAGAATTTCGTCCGTCACGGATTGCTTGTCGGTGTAGGTCGCATCCTTGTCATCCGCATTGAGCGCGAGAAGGCGGTTCTGGCGGATCTGCACGATACGCTCGGGCGAGGCCACAAGCCCGACGACCAAGGGGCGGCGCAGCGTTTCCAGCTCGGACGGTGCCGTCACGCCGGGCACAAGCGGCACATTCGCGGTCTTGATGCCGCGATTGGCAAGATAGATGCTCGTCGGCGTCTTGGATGTGCGGCTCACGCCAACCAGAACCACATCGGCCTGTTCGAGATTGTCGAGCATCTGGCCGTCATCATGCATCATCGTGAAGTTTAGCGCGTCGATGCGGCGGAAATATTCGGTCGAGAGCGTATGCTGGCCACCGATACGCGGTGTCATGGCCACGCCGAGATAGGACTGGAACAGCCCTACAATCGGATCGAGCACGGACATGCTGGGGCAGCCCATCTCCTCGCAGGCCGAGCGCAGACGCTCCGAGAGATCTTTCTCGACCAGCGTGAAAAGCACGATGCCCGGCTCGTTCTCGATTTCGGAGATCACGCGATCGAGCTGCCGCATGTTGCGCACGAGGGGATAGACATGCTCGATCGGCGAGATGCCTTGATACTGCGCGGTGGCTGCACGGCCCACGGTGATGAGCGTCTCGCCGGTGGAATCCGACACGAGATGCAGATGAAAGAAACTGCGGCCCATCGCGTTCCGTAACTGTCTGGATTCGCCGGTCTCTCCGGCTTGTCTACGGACTTCTCCACAGGCCTGTTGTCAAGCCGGGAAAGAAGGGCCGGAAACGGGCTCATCGCCCGGCCGCCCCTGCGGCATGCGGGAAAACCTGTCTTCCGGATTCACAGACCCGCGAGCGGGATAGCGTTCGGAGCGCAAGGGATGGAATCCGGGATATTTCCGAAGCTTGTGAATCCGGCTCTGAAGCGCTTTTCTTTTCAAAGCTTTGTGCCAGCCCTGTTCCGGACAGGTTGTGGATGGCTGGCCCGGAGAGACGAAGGGCGCTGTGGACGGAACTCGTCTTTCGCTCTAAGCCCCTCTAAGAGAAAAAGAAAAGAAAGAAAGACTCTTTTCTTGGTTTAAGGGGATTTGGGGATGGATGGATTGCGTGGGGTGTTTGCAGGCCGGGTTGAAGCCGTGCCGCCGGTTTGGCTCATGCGGCAGGCGGGTCGCTATCTGCCAGAATATCGCGAGGTTCGTGCAACCGCCCGGGATTTCCTGTCCTTCTGCTACACGCCGGAACTGGCCATCGAAGTGACCTTGCAGCCGATCCGGCGCTTCGGCTTTGATGCCTCGATCATCTTCTCGGATATCCTCGTGATCCCCGATGCGCTGGGACAGCGCGTGCGCTTCGTTGAGGGCGAAGGCCCCCGGCTTGATGCGATCGAGACGCCGGAAGCGCTACAGGCTCTCGCAACCACGCTCGACGAGGAGAAGCTCCAGCCGGTCTATGAGGCTCTTCGTGGCGTGAGGGCGGCCCTTCCCGCTTCCACCTCGCTCATCGGCTTCTGTGGGGCGCCATGGACGCTGGCGACCTATATGATCGCGGGTCAGGGCACGCCGGATCAGGCGCCCGCGCGGCTCTTTGCCTATCGGCATCGTGCGGCCTTCGCGATGTTGATCGACCGGCTGACCGAGAGCTGCATCACGCATCTCTCGAACCAGATCGATGCCGGTGCGGAAATCGTGCAGATCTTCGATTCCTGGGCCGGCCCTTTGCCCCTGCGCGAATTCGAGGATTGGTGCGTCGAACCGGTTGCGCGCATCACGAGGGCCATCCGGGCACGCTACCCGCATGTGCCAGTCATCGCTTTTCCCCGCGCCATCGCGGGCAGCCTCAAGGGCTTTGTCGAGCGCACCGGCGTTCAGGCGATCAGCGTCGATACCGCTGCACGGCTTGCCGAAGTCCGCACAAGGCTGCCCTCGCATATCGTCACGCAGGGCAATCTTGATCCGCTCGTGCTGATCGCGGGCGGTGAGGGGCTCGATCGTGCGGTGGATGACATTCGCGCGGCCACCGACGGGTTGCCACATGTGTTCAATCTTGGTCACGGCATCTTGCCGCAAACTCCGATTGCCCATGTCGAGCGCATGCTGGAGCGCATCCGTCGATGATCGATCTCTGGATCAAGACCTTGCATGTCCTCGCCATCATCTCGTGGATGGCGGGGTTGCTCTATCTGCCGCGCCTCTTCGTTTATCATGCGGATGTTGCGGTCGGGTCTGAACAGGATCGTCTGTTTCAGGTCATGGAGCGACGGCTCTATCGCTACATCATGCGTCCCGCGATGATCGTGGCCTGGATCACCGGGCTATGGCTGGCCTGGTCCAGTTTCGGTTTCACGGGCGGGTGGCTGCATGCCAAACTCGCCTTCGTTGTTCTGCTGACGGGTCATCACGGCTTTCAGGGCCGCTGGCTGAAGGATTTCGCTGCTGGCGTGAATGCCCGCCCGGGCCGCTTCTTCCGCATTCATAACGAGATCCCCACGCTGCTGATGATCGGCATCGTCGCTTTCGTTATCGTGAAGCCGTTTTAAGTCCGGGTCTTGTGAAGCACGCCGAAAGGCGCTAATCGATTAGAAGAATCCTCTGCTTCTCCCCCGATCTGCGGCGAAGCGGGCATGGATTTGGTCGCCGCTTTTTTTCGGCATAGGCCCCAGGGTCGTGCCCCCGGCGAACCGGACCGCAAGAGACGGACCGCCATCATCTTCCCAACCTCGGGCTGTCTCCGGCCCGCCCCCGATAAGGTATTTTTCCATGCCCGAGATCAAGCTTCAGGATCTCAAAACCAAATCTCCCACCGAATTGCTAAATTTTGCCGAGGAACTCGAGGTTGAGGGCGCCAGCACCATGCGCAAGCAGGAGCTGATGTTTGCCATCCTCAAGCAACTTGCGGCCCGCGATACCGAGATCATCGGCGAGGGCGTTGTGGAAGTTCTGCAGGATGGCTTCGGCTTTCTTCGCTCGCCCGATGCGAATTATCTCGCTGGTCCCGATGATATCTATGTGTCACCCACACAGATCCGGAAGTTTTCGCTTCGTACGGGCGATACCGTTGAAGGCCTCATCCGGTCGCCGCGGGATGGCGAACGCTATTTCGCTCTGCTGAAGGTCAACACGATCAATTTCGAGGATCCCGAGAAGGCCCGGCACAAGGTCCATTTCGACAACCTCACACCGCTTTATCCGGATCAGCGGCTGAAACTCGAAACGATCGACCCCACAAAGAAGGACATGTCCTCGCGGGTGATCGATATCGTCTCGCCGATCGGCAAGGGCCAGCGCGCGCTGATCGTTGCGCCGCCGCGCACCGGCAAGACCGTGCTGCTGCAGAACGTCGCGCAATCCATCACCGGCAACCACCCGGAATGCTATCTGATTGTTCTGCTCATCGACGAGCGGCCGGAAGAAGTGACGGATATGCAGCGCTCCGTGCGCGGCGAAGTCGTGTCCTCCACCTTCGATGAACCCGCGACGCGCCATGTTCAGGTCGCGGAGATGGTCATCGAGAAGGCCAAGCGCCTTGTGGAGCATGGCCGTGACGTGGTGATCCTATTGGATTCGATCACCCGTCTGGGGCGCGCCTATAACACGGTCGTGCCGTCTTCCGGCAAGGTGCTGACCGGTGGTGTGGATGCCAACGCGCTTCAGCGCCCGAAGCGCTTCTTCGGCGCCGCGCGTAATATCGAGGAAGGCGGTTCGCTGACCATCATCGCCACCGCGCTGATCGATACCGGCAGCCGCATGGATGAAGTGATCTTCGAGGAGTTCAAGGGCACCGGCAACTCGGAAATCGTGCTGGATCGCAAGGTTGCAGACAAGCGCGTTTTCCCGGCTCTGGATATCCTCAAATCCGGCACCCGCAAGGAAGAGCTGATCACCCCGCGCGACCAGCTGCAGAAGACCTATGTCCTGCGCCGCATTCTTAATCCGATGGGTCCGCAGGATGCCATCGAGTTCCTGCTCGACAAGCTTCGCCAGACCAAGACGAATGGCGAGTTCTTCGATTCCATGAACACCTGACGAGGCGGAGGCCGTGGCGGCGCGATGGAAACTGAGACCATTTTCGCGCTGAGCAGCGGCGCCGCGCGTAGCGGCGTTGCTGTGATTCGCGTCTCCGGTCCCGCTGTCCCGCAGGTCCTTTCGGCCTTTGTTGCAACACCCGTGAAGCCGCGTGAGGCGGCTTTGCGGTTGATCCGGGATCCGCGCGATGGTTCGCTGCTGGATCGCGGATTGGTCCTGCATTTTCCTGCCCCGCATTCCTTTACGGGCGAAGATGTCATCGAATTCCAGGTGCATGGGTCGCTGGCGGTGATGCGCCAGCTTCTCGCGCGTCTGGCCGATATACCCGGACTTCGCCCTGCGCTTCCGGGCGAATTCACCCGGCGGGCCTGGCTGGGCGGGCGCATGGATCTCCTTGAGGTCGAGGCGCTGTCGGATACTCTCGCGGCCGAGACCGAGATGCAGCGCAAGCTTGCGCTTGAGGGATCACGCTGGCTTCGGTCCCAGACGACGCAATGGCGGCAAAGCTTGATGCAGTTGCGTGCCTTGGTCGAAGCTCAAATCGACTTCTCCGATGAGGGAGATGTTCTGCATCGACTCGATTCGGAGACGGAACAAGAAATTCACGCTCTTGCCAGGACTTTTCGGGAGGCGGCCGACAGCTTTCGAAATGGTCAACGGGTGCGCACCGGATTCCGGGTTGCCATCCTTGGCCCGCCCAATGCCGGCAAATCCAGCCTGATGAATGCACTGGCGGATCGCGACGTCGCCATCACATCACCTATACCTGGTACCACACGCGATGTGATTGAGACTGTTCTCGATCTTGACGGGTTTCCCGTGAACCTCATGGATACAGCGGGTTTGCGGGAGCAGACCCTCGACCCCATTGAAGCCGAGGGTATGATTCGATCCCGGCAGGCCGGCGACGCGGCTGATCTTGTCATTTGGGCCTCTCCATTCGATTCGCCGGCGTTACCACCTGACCCATCCTTTCTGGTCGTGCACACCAAGTCCGATCTGGATGTCGCCGCTCCGGCAGATCGGCTCTGTGTATCCGCTATCACAGGCGCCGGAATCGATTCGCTTACGAAAGTAATTCGGGAACGGGCCGGCTTTATTTCAGATCGAGGCTTTGAGGGCTTGATTGCGCATGAGCGTCACGCATCTTGCCTCCTGCAGGCGGCCAATGCTCTGGGGAATGCGGCTGTCCATGCCGGGCCGACACTTGATCTTCGCGCCGAGGAGCTTCGCTTGGCTTGCGATTCGCTTGACTCGTTGGTCGGACGCGTCAGCCCCGACGAGGTGCTCGGTGAAATCTTCAGCCGTTTCTGTATAGGGAAGTGAGAGATGTTTCACGTGAAACACGACTCTGGCATGACGCCGGCCCGTTTCGATGTGGTGGTGGTTGGAGGCGGGCATGCAGGAACGGAAGCCGCCGCGGCTGCGGCCCGCATCGGCGCTTCGGTCGCGCTTATCACGCATCGCTGGGAGAGCGTCGGTGTCATGTCATGCAACCCAGCCATAGGCGGGTTAGGCAAGGGGCATCTCGTTCGGGAGATTGACGCTCTTGACGGCCTGATGGGTCGGGCAATTGATCGCGCGGGTATCCATTTCAAAATGCTCAATCGCTCCAAAGGGCCAGCCGTGAGGGGACCGCGTGCCCAAGCTGACCGAAAATTGTATCGTCAAGCCATCCAGGATTTGCTGTCGGAAATCCCAAATCTTCACCTGATCGAGGGAGAGGTTGTTGATCTGCAGGTTATCGGTGGCGCGGTTTGTGGTGTGGAGCTTGCGGATGGCCGTCTCGTCAGCAGTGCATCCGTCGTTTTGACTACCGGCACATTTCTGCGAGGTGTTATTCATCTTGGAACCGAACGCACAGCTGGCGGACGAATTGGCGAGGCTGCGGCAGAGCGATTGTCCCAGCGATTGCTGGCGCTTGGTCTTCCACTGGGTCGGCTGAAGACAGGGACGCCCGCGCGTCTGGATGGTCGTACTATCGACTGGGCGGCCTGCGAGCAGCAACTTGGTGATGATCCGCCGGAGCCCTTCTCGGTTCTGACAGACCATATTACCAATCGACAGATCGCTTGTGGCATAACATATACCAGCCCGGAAACGCACCGCGTTATCCGGCAGAACCTTCACAGATCGGCAATGTATGGCGGCCAGATTGAAGGTCGCGGTCCACGCTATTGTCCGTCCATCGAGGACAAGGTTGTCCGCTTTGCCGACCGTGACCGTCATCAGATCTTTTTGGAACCAGAGGGACTGGATGATCCTCTAGTCTATCCCAATGGGTTGTCGACGTCGCTTCCGACGGATGCGCAGGATGCTCTCTTCGCATCCATTCCTGGTTTGGAGAAGGCCAGCATCATTCGCTATGGCTATGCCATTGAGTATGATTACGTAGACCCGCGCGCGCTTCATTCCTCGCTGGAACTGAAGGTCCTGCCGGGCCTTTTTTTGGCCGGCCAGATCAACGGGACGACCGGCTACGAGGAAGCGGGCGCCCAAGGGTTAGTCGCTGGTCTCAATGCCGCGCGTATGGCTGGTGGATCCGCCGTTATCGAGTTCGGCCGTGCGCAGTCCTATATCGGTGTCATGATTGATGATCTGACCCGTTTTGGTGTAACCGAGCCTTACCGCATGTTTACATCGCGAGCGGAGTTTCGTCTCACGCTGCGGGCAGATAACGCTTCGGAGCGCCTGACTGGTCTTGGCATAAATCTTGGCCTTGTCGGCAGTAAACGGGCTGTTTGGTTTCAGGCGGCGCGGGACGCATTGGACGCTGTTCGTGCCCGGCTGATGGCTCTGAGTGTGACCCCCAATATAGCGAATGCGGCTGGCATCTCTGTCAATCGAGATGGGGTACGGCGGAACGGAATGGAATTACTGTCTCTACCAAATGTGACCTTCACTGATCTTGTTAGCTTCGATTCGGAACTGAAATCAGTGGCACCGGGGCTGCGCGAGAAGCTCGAAGTTGAGGCTCGATATGCGGTCTATCTCGAACGCCAGCAGAGGGACATTGAGCGTTTGCAGCGTGATATGGAACTGCGGATTCCGGAAGACTTCCGATATGGCGAACATTCAGGGTTTTCCGGTGAACTCCGGAATAAGCTCGAATTGATTCGACCCCGTTCCATCGCAGAAGCAGCTGCCATTGAGGGTATGACACCGACGGCTTTGGTTTTGCTCTCGGCGTTGATTCAGAAGAGCAAGGCTCGAAGCGATGTCGCCTGAGACAGTCTCCGAGCAGCATGCGAAGGCGGATCTTGTCGACCGCCACGGTGTTTCACGTGAAACACTTGCGCGGCTGGAGACCTATGTGGATCATCTTCGCCACTGGCAGAAGACCACCAATCTTGTGGCGCCGTCTACCTTGAGCCAGATCTGGTCGCGTCATATTCTCGATTCAGCGCAGCTTTTGTCGCTCGTGCCAGATGCCAGGACCTGGCTTGATCTTGGCTCGGGCGGAGGATTGCCGGGCCTTGTTCTCGCCTGTCAGTTGAAAGAACTCGGCGGTTCCGTGGATCTTGTCGAAAGCAACAGCAAGAAGGCGGCCTTCCTGCGTCATGTTGTGACCTCGTTGTCGCTGCCGGCCCGCGTGCATTCTGGGCGGATTGAAACTGTGATGCCGAGCCTCCCAAAGTTCGACGTCGTGACAGCGCGTGCGCTCGCCACCTTGAGTGATCTACTTGGATACACCAATGAGCTGTTGAAAAGCGGGACTATCGGACTCTTTCCCAAGGGTCGCGACTATGCCGCGGAGTTGACCGAGGCCTGCAAGCGCTGGCATTTCTCATACGAGCTGCACGCGAGTCGAACGGAGCCTGAGGCGCGGATCATCCGGATCACTGCCTTGTCCTGACGGCTTCGACAATCGCTGCAGATGCTGGAGAGACGGATGAAGCCTCGGGTTCTGACAGTCGCCAACCAGAAGGGCGGAGTGGGCAAGACTACCACTGCCATCAATCTGGGAACCGCTCTTGCTGCGATTGGCGAACGCGTACTGCTGATCGACCTCGATCCGCAGGGCAATGCATCCACAGGGTTGGGTGTTCACAGCGCGGCTCGGGCGCATTCGAGCTATGATGTGCTTCTCGGGGAGATGAGCCTCGCCGAAGCGGCGCAGCCCACGGATGTACCCCGTGTTTCCATTGTTCCGGCGACGATGGATCTGCTCGGGGCGGAGATCACGCTCGCCGGCCAGCGCGACCGTACGCACAAGCTGCGTGCCGCAATCGAAAAGCTTGGGCCTGAAGCGCCGTTTTCCTACATCCTGATCGATTGTCCGCCTTCCCTGAACCTGCTGACCATCAATGCGCTTGCCGCATCCGATGGCGTGCTGGTGCCGCTGCAATGCGAATTTTTCGCACTGGAGGGCCTTAGCCAGCTTCTCAAGACCGTTGAGCAGGTGCGCAGCTCGGTGAATGCCGAGCTTGAGATCTATGGCGTGGTCCTGACCATGTTTGATCCGCGGAATAATCTCGCGAACCAGGTTATCCGTGATGTGCGCCAGTTCCTCGGCACCAAGGTGTTCGAGACTGTCATTCCACGCAATGTGCGCGTCTCCGAGGCCCCATCTTTCGGCAAGCCGGTCTTGCTGTATGATCTCAAATGTGCGGGCAGCCAGGCCTATCTGAAGCTTGCCTCCGAGGTGATCCAGCGTGAGCGTCTGCTGCAGGCAGCCGAGTAAGCGAGGGCAGATATGAGCGACGAAATTTCCAGGAATCGCCTTGGTCGTGGTCTTGCTGCGCTGCTCGGGGATGTCGGTGCCGAAGCGACCGCCGAGAAACGCCTGAAAAGTCAGCGGCGTGTGCCGATTGAGTTCCTTCGGCCGAGCCCGATGAACCCGCGTATTCATTTTAATGACGCGGAACTGGATGAACTCGCTCAATCGATTCGTGAGCGTGATATTATTCAGCCCATCGTTGTGCGCGGTGTGCCGGGCGTGCCGGATGCCTTCGAGATCATCGCTGGCGAGCGCCGTTGGCGTGGTGCGCAGCGGGCTGGTCTCCATGATGTGCCGGTGGTCATCGTCGAGGCGGATGACAAGCAGGCCCTGGAACTGGCGATCATCGAGAACGTCCAGCGTGCGGACCTCAATGCTCTAGAAGAGGCCAAGGGCTATGAGGCGCTCATCGCGCAGTATCAGTATACGCAGAGCGATCTCTCGCAGATTCTCGGCAAGAGCCGTAGTCACGTCGCCAATACCTTGCGGCTTGCGCGGCTGCCGGAGGGTGTGAAGCAAAAGCTTAGCACGGGTGCGCTTTCTGCTGGCCATGCGCGCGCACTTCTCTCTGTTTCGGATCCGGAACTCGTTGCAAAACGTATTGTGGATCAAGGGCTTACTGTGCGTGATGTCGAGCGCATCGCCCAAAAGGAAGCCGAGGGCGAAAGCCCACGTGCGCCCCGCGCGCGTGAGAAGGATGCTGATACGCGCGCGCTCGAGTTGCGCCTGTCTGATCTGCTTGGACTTGCAGTCAGCATCGATCATCGCGGCGAGAAGGGCGGAGCGATTACCATCCGCTATCGCACTTTGGAGCAGCTGGAGGCTTTGAGCCACCGGCTCGCCGTGTCAGCGGCTGCCCCGGCGCGCAGCTAGGGCCACGGCCCAGAGCGCCCGCGCAACGATTGTTTCCTCAAGGGACGCACTGGCGCGGGCCTGTGCCTGTGCCGTGCTTAGCGTTTCTAGTGCCCGACCGAGGCTGCTGGTGGACCATGTCTGGGCCTGCCGGCGGATGCGGGCCTCGCGCCTGAAGAACAGCCGCTCTTGCTTTACAGCCTGATCTAGCATGTTCTCGGATTTCGCGCGCACAAGGCGATGCAGGGTCTGCACATGGCCCAAAGCAAGGGTGAGAACGGCCGAAGCCGATGTCCCGTCCCGCAAGCAGCGCTGCATGGCTGGCTCGATGCCGGGCAGATCGCCCTCGAAGGCAACATCAATCGGCTCGGATGCGGAGCTGGCGGAGGCATCGGCGAGCACCGCATCGATATCCGCGATTTCGACCCGGTTCTGCCCGAGGCAATAGAGTGCGAGCTTGTCGACCTCCTGCATGGACAAGGATTGATCAGCGCCGAGCAAATCCACGAGGTGGGAAGCTGCCTCGGGGCTGAGCGTCAGCCGGTCGGCTTGCAACCGGGCCTGTGCGGCCTGTTCGAGATCGCGGGCTTCCAGCGGGTAGCAGGCGATGACTCCCACAGCCGGATTCGATTCGCATGCGTTTCGAAGCGCATGGGACTTTGCCAATTCATCGGCGTGCAGAATGACCGATGAAGCAGGGCTGCCAACCTCCAGCAGCGCCTGCCAGATCGCCTTGCTGAGCTTGCCGGCATGGCGCACGATGATCACGCGTTTGTCGCCGAACATCGAAATCGCCTGTGTTTCATCCGCCAGGCGCGCAGGGTCGGCGTTCAGCGTTTCCGCTTCGAGCTCCACGCGATTGAGCAGATCGGAGGACGCCCCGAGAATGGCTTCTGCAAGCGCCCGCACGCGCAGACGGGCTAGGCCCTCGTCGGGTCCGTGGATCAGCAGGATCCGAAACTCCCCGCCGCCGCGCGCGATGAGACGATCGACATCCCCGGGACGGATGACGCTCATGGATCAGCCGGTTTCGTCACCGGGGTCGCGGGCAGGAGGCTCCTCCCACGGATCGATGGGCTGCGACAGGGCAGGTGCAGAAGATGTCGCACGCGGCGCCGCGCCATTGGAGAGCGCGCCGATGATGATGAGACGCAACCGCTCAGCGAGGGCTTTGCCCAGCCGTTCTTCCGCATCCCGCTGGGCGCGAATGGTGGCGAAGCGCTGGCTGGAGCGATCGTAATTCGCGGAACCGAAGGTCTTGCCCGAGGCACGGATGGACCCGTTGGTGGTGTCCTTCAGTTCATAGGTCGCTTCCGCCTGAAGCGTCACGCTTTGCGGGCGGGCGGTTGCGGCATCAATGATGCTGGTGGCACCGGTCTGCTGGGTCTTCACGGTCAGCAGGTAGCGTGTGCCCTTGGCCGGCTCGCCGTTGGTCAGCAGGTAATCCAGCTCGGATTTGAGGCTGTAGCCAAGATGGCCCTCGATGGGCGCCACCGAGACCTGCGCGAGTTCCTGCGCGATCGACCCGCCGCCAATGCCCAATTGCGGCGCATGGACCGGGCGGAGGCAGCCAGCTAATGCGCCCGCTGCCACACCGAGAATCGCCAGTCGAAAAACAGCCCGCCGGATCATCCGCCCTCACACCACGATGTTCACGATGCGCTTCGGCACGACAATCACCTTGCGCACCGGCTTGCCACCCAAAGCAGCCTGCACGCTTGCATCGGCGAGCACAAGCGCTTCGACGGTTGCGTTGTCCGCTTCCGCCGGCACGCTCACATCCGCCCGCTTGCGACCGTTGACCTGCACTGGCAGCAGAAGCTGGTCCTCGACGATGAGGGAAGCATCGCCCACCGGCCAGGCCGCATCGGCCACAAACCCTTCGCCGCCGAGTTCCGTCCAGCATTCTTCCGCAAGATGCGGCATCATCGGGGCGAAAAGCTGCACGAGAATGCGTGTAGCTGCCTTGATCTGGTCGGCGTTCTTCGTGGCATCCGGCGAGGCTAGGGCCTCCGCGAGCGCATTCGACAATTCGTGGATATGCGCCACGCAGCGGTTGAAGCGCAGGCGCTCCACATCCTCGCCCACCGCGAGAATGGCCTTGTGCGCGGCCTTGGTGACCGGATGCAGCTGGCCCGAATCACCCGTGGGCAGCGCCACCGCATCGCCCACGAGACGCCAGACCTTCTGCAGGAAGCGCGACGCGCCCTGCACGCCGTCCTCGGTCCAGATGACATCACGCTCCGGCGGGCTATCCGAGAGCATGAACCAGCGCGCGGTATCCGCGCCGTAGCTCGCGATGATATCGTCCGGATCGACCACGTTCTTCTTCGATTTCGACATCTTCTCGATGGCGCCGATGGAAACCGGCTGGCCCGAGGCGATCTCGACCGCGCGGCGTTCACCCTCCACTGTTTCGATGCGAATATCCGCCGGTGGCACCCAGGCGCCATCCGCGTTCTTGTAGGTCTCGTGCACCACCATGCCCTGCGTGAAGAGCCCATCGAAGGGCTCGGATAGGGTCGCATGGCCGGTCTTGGTCATCGCGCGGGTGAAGAAGCGCGAATAGAGGAGGTGCAGGATCGCGTGCTCGATGCCGCCGATATACTGGTCCACCGGCAGCCATTTCTGGATGGCCGAGAGGGTGGTTGGCTCGCTCTCGTTGAAGGGATCCGTGAAGCGCGCGAAATACCACGAGGAATCCACGAACGTGTCCATCGTGTCCGTCTCGCGACGGGCCTTCAGGCCACATTGCGGGCAATTGACGTGCTTCCAGGTGGGGTGGCGATCGAGCGGATTGCCCGGTACGTCGAAGGTCACGTCATCCGGCAGCTTCACCGGCAGGTCCTTCTTCGGCACGGGCACAGTGCCGCAAGCCTCGCAATGGATGATGGGGATGGGGCAGCCCCAGTAGCGCTGGCGCGAAATGCCCCAGTCGCGCAGGCGATAATTCACCTTGCGCGTGCCGACAGGGCGATTGTCGAGGCTCGCCGTTTCGAGCTTCCGCGCCACAGCTTCCTTGGCGTCGGCCACATTCAAGCCATCGAGGAAGCCGGAATTGAAGAGGATGCCATCCTCTGTCACCGGCGGGTCCTCGCGGCGGAAAGCGGCGTTGGCGACGTCATCTGTCAGGTCAGCCGCGCGCACCACCGGAATAATTGGCAGATCGTATTTCGTCGCGAAATCATGGTCGCGCTGATCATGGGCCGGGCAGCCGAAAATTGCCCCGGTGCCATAATCCATGAGGATGAAGTTCGCGACATAGACCGGGACCGTCTTGCCCGGCACCAGCGGATGAATCGCGCGAATGCCCGTATCGAAACCGCGCTTCTCGGCCGTATCCAGCACGGCCTGCGAGGTGCCCATGCGGCGGCATTCCTCGCAGAAGGCCGCGAGTTCGGCATTCTTCGCCGAGGCGGATTTTGCCAGCGGATGATCCGCGGCAATCGCCATGAACGATGCACCGAACAGCGTGTCGGGCCGGGTCGTGTAGATCTCAAGTTCGGTCTCGCCGGCAGGCACGGTCGCGGCATCAAGCGCCCAGCGCACCATCAGGCCCTCGGAACGGCCAATCCAGTTTGCCTGCATCAGGCGCACCTTCTCGGGCCAGCGCGGGAGCGAATCGAGTGCAGAAAGCAGTTCATCCGAATAATCGGAGATCTTCAGGAACCATTGCGTGAGTTCGCGCTGTTCCACCAGCGCACCCGAGCGCCAGCCGCGCCCATCGATCACCTGCTCGTTGGCGAGCACGGTCTGGTCCACCGGGTCCCAGTTCACCTTCGAGGTCTTCCGCGCGACGAGACCGCCCGAGAGAAAGTCGAGGAACATCGCCTGTTGGTGGCGATAATAGGAGGGATCGCAGGTTGCGAATTCGCGCGCCCAATCCAGGCTGAGGCCCATGGATTTCAGCTGCGCCTTCATGGTCGCGATGTTCTGGTAGGTCCAAGTGGCCGGGTGGCTCTTCTTCTCCATGGCCGCGTTTTCAGCGGGCATGCCGAACGCGTCCCACCCCATGGGGTGAAGCACGGCATGGCCCTTGGCGCGGCGATAGCGCGCGACGACATCGCCCATGGCGTAGTTGCGCACATGGCCCATATGGATGCGGCCCGACGGATACGGGAACATCTCGAGCACGTAGTATTTCGGGCGCGGATCGTCGGTGCGGGTCGCGAAGGTTTTCGCCTCGTCCCAGCTTTTCTGCCAACGGGGTTCAGCTTCGCGGAAATTGTAGCGGCTCGGGCGCATGGATCAGGCTTAAGGCTCTGGAAGGGCGCGATTTCGCGCGGGAAACATGCGCGCTATGGACAATATTCCCGCTTTGCGGTCAACGGAGATTCCCCGCGTGGGCGGTTCAATTTTCGGAGCATCGGCCATGGATGAGGCGCATCAGGACGTGATTGAGGCGCTAGCCCGCGTGAAGGGCGAGGTCGCTCGCGCCGAGAGGGATCACGGCCGGAAAGCGGGCAGTGTCACCCTCGTCGCCGTCTCGAAGACCATGCCGGCTGAGCGTATCCGCCCGGCGCTTGTCGCGGGCCAGCGTGTGTTTGGCGAAAACCGTGTGCAGGAGGGCAAGGAGAAATGGCCCGGCTTGCGCGCGGAATTCTCAAGCATTGAACTCCACCTCATCGGGGCGCTGCAAACCAACAAGGTCAAGGAGGCCGTGGCGCTGTTCGATGTGATCGAGACTGTTGATCGTGAAAAGCTCGTGGTGGAACTCGCGAAGGAAATCGCCCGCGTGGGCCGCGCACCGAAGCTCTATGTGCAGGTGAATACCGGTTCCGAACCGCAGAAGGCCGGCATCTTGCCGGGCGAGGCCGATGATTTCATCCGCCTCTGCCGCGAGACACATGGCCTGATCATTTCGGGCCTGATGTGCATTCCGCCAGCGGATGAGCCACCCTCTCCACATTTCGCGCTGTTGTGCGAGATCGCCCGGCGCAACGGCATCACCACGCTCTCCATGGGCATGAGTGCGGATTATGATCCCGCGATCCAGCTGGGCGCAACGCATGTGCGCGTGGGCAGCGCGATTTTCGGCGCGCGGCACTGAACTAGCCGAGGATAATCCGGGTTTTCGGCGAGAGGCGGCTCATCACGAAATCGATTCGGTTGCGGAATACGCCGATGCAGCCTGCCGTGGGGCCACCCTCATCCCGCGCGAGGTGCAGGAAAATGGCGCTGCCCTTGCCTTGCCGCCGCGGACGGCGGTTCCAGTCGAGCTCAAGAACCACGTCGTAGAGGTCGTCCTTCCGCATCATGTCCTCGTGGCTCGCAGCATAGGGTTTCTTCACGAGGCGGTTGTAGTTGCGGTCGCCGGGCACCTCGCACCAGCCATCGCCGGGGCGGATGGGCCGTAACGGTACCCGTGTCATCGGCGGCAGGCGCTTGTCCTGCCGCCAGAAGCCACGCACGGCCCGGAGGGTCGCACGTGGAGAGGCGCCATCGCCCTCGACCTTGCGATCCGTGATGCCCGTGCGGCCGATTCGGCAGCGTAACGTTACCGGTCCAAGCGTGATGCGGGCGATATGGCGCACCCCGCCGGGTACGGCGCGGACGGTGATCCGGGAGAGCGGGCGCAGCATCGTCTTGAAAACTCCGGATAAGTCGAACACAAACGCTGAATTCCGCGTGAGAACGCGCGTGAACTCTTCCCCAAAGCGTCGCCGCTTGCAATCGTGCGCGCGGGGATGCGGCGGGTTGCGCCGCGATGAGGCTATTTTCGCTGAAAGCAGGTTTCGCATGAGTTCCGTTCGCAAAATTCTGGTCTGCGACGACGACAATGATCTCCGGGGTGCGCTGGTCGAACAGCTCGGCCTCTATGACGAATTTCAGGTGAAGGACGTTGATAGTGCCACGGCTGCCGTGCAGCAGACCAAGGGCGACCATTTCGATCTCGTGATCATGGATGTCGGCCTGCCGGATATCGATGGCCGCGAGGCCGTGAAGATCATGCGCAAGAACGGCTTCAAGAGCCCCATCCTCATGCTCACGGGGCATGACGGCGAGGCGGATACCATTCTCGGCCTCGAAGCCGGTGCCAATGATTACGTCACCAAGCCGTTCCGCTTTGCCGTGCTCCTCGCGCGCATCCGTGCGCATCTGCGCCAGCATGAATCGAGCGACGACGCGATTTTCCAGGTCGGCCCCTACACCTTCAAGCCGGGCCAGAAGCTGCTGGTGACCGACAAGGGCTCGAAGATCCGCCTCACCGAGAAGGAGACGGCGATCATCCGCTTCCTCTACCGCGCGGGGCAGCGGGTCATTCCGAGGGATGTGCTGCTGCAGGAGGTGTGGGGCTACAACTCCAACGTCACCACGCATACGCTGGAAACGCATATCTATCGCCTGCGCCAGAAGATCGAGCCCGATCCCGGCCGTGCGCGGCTTCTCGTGACGGAAAGCGGCGGCTATAAGCTGGTCCCGTGAGGTTAGGGCGCGATGCGGCTTGATGATGTCATCTTCATTCTGAAGGCTCTCCCGCTTTTCCGGCGGGTCGAGCCCGAGGCGTTGCGCCTTCTCGCCTTCTCGGCCACGCGGCGGCAACTGCGCGCGGGCGACATCCTGTTCCGCAAGGGTGACCTTTCGGATGGCGGGTTTCTCGTGCTCGACGGCGAGATCGTGCTCGATGCGGCGGATGATGGCGCGCCATCGCCGCATGTCTTCCGCGCGGGTACGCTGATCGGGCAGGCCGCACTTTTTGCGCCGATTGACCGCCCTGCCACCGGCCTCGCGCGCGAACCCTCGCAATTGCTGGTTTTCACGCGCGAACTCGTCGCGCGCGTGCTCGATGCCCATCCGCGCAGCGCTCTGGCTTTGCGGGATGCCGTGGCGGATGAGGCGCGCCGGCTTTCCGGAACGCTGTCGAAGCTTGCGATCTGACGCCGCTGATCAATCCCGCTCGAGGGTCAGCGTGATGGGAACATGGTCCGAAGGGCGTTCCCAGCCGCGTGTTTCCTTTCGAATCGCGCCCGAAACGAGCTGATCTTTCAGGCCGCGCCCCAGCCAGATGTGGTCGAGCCGCCGGCCCTTGTCTGCCGCCGCCCAATCCGGCGAGCGATAGCTCCACCAAGAATAAAGCTTCTGCGGTTCCGGCGTGAGCACACGGAAGGCGTCGCACCACTCGCCCTCGGCGATGGCCGCTTTCATGGCATCGGTCTCGACCGGGGTGTGGCTCACAACATCGAGCAGCTGCTTGTGGCTCCAGACATCGTGTTCCAGCGGCGCGATGTTGAGATCGCCCACCAGAACGGAGCGTGGCACGGCCTTGCGCTGGCCTTCCGAAAACAGGCGCAACTCCTCCACGAAGGCGAGCTTGTGCGCGAATTTCGGATTGGCTTCGGGATCGGCAATGTCGCCGCCCGCCGGCACGTAGAAATTGTGGATCTGGATCGCGGAAGCGCCCTCGCCGATTTCCACCGCGATATGCCGGGCATCGGGCTTCGCGCACATCTCGCGGGCACCAAGCGGGCGGATGGGCTCGCGCGAGAGGATCGCAACGCCGTTATAGCCCTTCATGCCGATGAAGGCCTGATGCCCATAACCGGCGTTGGCGAAGGCGCCGGTCGGGAAGACGGGATCGGGGCATTTTGTTTCCTGAAGGCACAGCACATCGGGCTGGTCCTCGGCCAAAAACCGCAGGACCTGATCGATTCGCAGGCGAACCGAATTGATGTTCCAGGTGGTGATGCTGAGCGTCTTCGCCATGCCGAAATCCTTGTCGCGCGCCCTCCTTAGCGGAGAGCGTGGGTGAAAGCGATGGCGAAGGGCGTTGCCTCAGTTCGGATTGATGATCTTCTGCTCCTCGATGACGAAGAGCGAACGATCCGGATTGGCATTGGTGTTGAGGTTCGAGAGCATCACGCGCGTATCGAACCCTTGTGGGTCCGTGACGGTCCATTCCTTCAGCGCGTAGGTCTGCCCGTCGAACACCACGCGGATCTTCGAAGTGCCGCCGATGGTGGATTTGTCTTCCAGGAAAAGCTGCACGTCATCGCCGGCGCGCTTAAGATCCTTCACGGTGGAATCCTTGGCGATGTCGATCCGCTGCGCGAGCAGGAATTTCAGCGGGGTCTGACCGATGAAATAGACATCCTGCGTGCGGAGCTTGCGATCGCGGATCGCGACCGAACGTCCATCCGCGACGATCTCGAGTTGCGCGGGCGGGTGATATTCGAAGCGCATGCGGCCCGGACGCAGCAGGTAGAGGATGCCGCCGTAATTGCGACCATCCGGCGCGATCTGCACGAAATCGGCCTGGAAGCCACGCAAACCGTTGAAATAGGCGTTGATGCGATCAAGGCTCGGTGGGGGCAGATCCGCCGGCTTCGGCGCATTGGCGGGCGTGGTCGCCGGACGCGCGGGCGAGGGGGGCGGATCGGCCCGGAACTGCGTGTTCGGAGCGGTGCGCACAGGCGGCGTCGGCAGGGCCTGCGCCAGCGCACTCGCGGCACCGAGCAGTACAAAGCCCGCCGCGATTGCGGTGCGCGTGAGGGCTCGGAAAGGGGCCGTCTTGGTCATGGAATTCCGGATCACTCGATTACCCGCTTCCTAGCCGCATCCTGTGGCGGAAGAACGGCGGATAATCAATCCGTTCCGTTCTCGCCATTGCGGAGCAGGATCTCGCGCTTTCCGGCATGGTTGGCCGGTCCGACGATGCCCTCGCGCTCCATGCGCTCGATGAGCGACGCTGCGCGGTTGTAGCCGATTTGCAGCCGCCTCTGAATATAACTGGTGGAGGCCTTCTTGTCGCGCAAGACCACGGCGATGGCTTGATCATAAAGATCGGCACTTTCCTCGCCGAAATTGCCATGGTCGAACACGGCGGTGTCTTCGCCCTCCTCCCCGCTTTCGCCATCGGCCTCGGCGGTGATGTCGTCGATATAAGAGGGGCGGCCCTGCGTCTTGAGGTGGGAGACGATCTTCTCCACCTCGCCGTCGGCCACGAAGGGACCGTGGACGCGGGAGATGCGCCCGCCGCCGGCCATGTAGAGCATATCGCCCTGGCCCAGCAGCTGCTCCGCGCCCTGTTCGCCGAGAATGGTACGGCTGTCGATCTTCGAGGTCACCTGGAAGGAGATGCGCGTCGGGAAGTTGGCCTTGATGGTGCCGGTGATGACATCCACCGACGGTCGCTGCGTCGCCATCACGAGGTGGATGCCGGCGGCGCGGGCCATCTGCGCGAGGCGCTGCACCGCGCCTTCGATTTCCTTGCCCGCGACGAGCATGAGATCGGCCATTTCGTCGACGATCACGACGATGTAGGGCAAAGGCTCCAGCGCCATCACCTCTTCATCGTATTCCGCCTCGCCGGTTTCGGGGTCATAGCCGGTCTGGATGGTGCGGGTGATGACCTCACCCTTTTCCTTCGCTTCGATGATACGCGCGTTGAAGCCGTCGATGTTGCGCACGCCCACCTTCGACATCTTCTTGTAGCGGTCTTCCATCTCGCGCACGGCCCATTTGAGCGCGACGACGGCCTTTTTCGGGTCCGTCACGACCGGCGTGAGCAGGTGCGGGATGCCCTCGTAGATCGAGAGTTCGAGCATTTTCGGGTCGATCATGATCAGGCGGCATTCTTCCGGCTTCAGCCGGTAGAGCAGCGAGCAGATCATCGTGTTGATCGCGACCGACTTGCCCGAGCCGGTGGTGCCGGCCACGAGCAGATGCGGCATACGCGCGAGATCGACGATCACCGGCTCGCCGCCGATGGTCTTGCCGAGGCAGAGCGATAGCTTGAGCTTCGATTTCTCGAAATCCTCGCAGGCCAGAAGCTCGCGCAAGTAGACCGTCTCGCGCTTCGCGTTCGGCAGTTCGATGCCGATAGCGTTGCGGCCGGGAATGACCGCGACACGCGCGGCCACCGCGCTCATCGAGCGGGCGATATCCTCGGCGAGGCCGATCACGCGGCTGGATTTCGTGCCCGGCGCGGGCTCGAGTTCGTAGAGCGTCACGACCGGGCCGGGGCGGACATTGATGATCTCGCCGCGCACGCCGAAATCCTCGAGCACGCTTTCGAGCAGGCGGGCATTCTGTTCGAGGGCATCCGTCGAGATCTGCTGCACAGCCGGGCGCTTGGCCTCCGCCAGCAGCGAGAGCGGCGGGAACTGGAATTCCTCGTGGTCGAAGATCGAGATCTGGTTCTCGCGCTTCTCGCGCTTGCCGGCTTTCAGCGCGCCGACCGGCGGGGTGACGCGGGGAGCGATGGGCTCGGGAATGAAATCGTCCTCGTCCTCCGCCGGCAGCGGATCAGGATCGAAGGGTGCGGGTTCCGGGCGCGGGGCCTCGGTGCGCGATGTCTCGGCGCGGAGGTTCTCCGCGCGGGGCTGCGGTGCGGGGGCGCGCTGCTCCGGCTCCAGCATGTGCGGAGGCAGGGGCTGCCCGGCCGGGCGGGGAGCACCAGCGGGCACGAAAACCGGCTCGCGGCGCAGGCGGCTCGCGGTGTCCTCGTCGCGCTGGCGCGTGTCGAGGAACTGGCGCAGCCGGGTCTTGAGGCCGGGGCGACCAGCGCGATCGGGGATGAGGCGTGCCACGAACCCCTTCAGCATGTAGCCGAAATGCAGGAGCGCTCCGAGCATGAGAATCGCGAAGGAGGGTTCTTCGTCGCGCTCATCCTCCTCGTCGTCGAGATCGGCTTCCTCGCGCGTCGTTAGGCCGCGGAACTGCACATAGAATGCGAGTGCCAGCGCCACGCCTGCCACGAGAACCGCAAGCACGCGCACCGGGCCATCCACGGCAAGGCCGAGAATGCCGACGACCTGCAAGAGACCATCGCCCAACGCGCCACCCAGACCCGTGGGCAAAGGCCAGCGTTCGGTAGCCGGAAGAGCGGAGGCCAAACAGGCGGCGGCGAGAACGCCGATCATCGCCACAGCGAGGCGCCATTTCCAGCCGCTGGCGGATGACACCATTAGCAAACGCAAACCCATTGCACCCAGCGCGACGCCCAGCGCGATGCTGCCGAGGCCGATCAGCTGCATCGAGAGATCGGCGATCACCGCGCCCGGATAGCCCAGCAGGTTCGAGACCTTGCCCGTGCCGGTGGTCGAGAGGCTGGGATCGCCGACGGACCATGTGGCTAAAGCCAGCGCATGGGCGATCGCCACCACGATCAGCGCGATGCCCAGGGCATCCCGTACCCGCCGCGCGAAGCCTTCGCGAAGCTGGTCGGGCAAGCCGCCGAAATTCGATTGTGTCAGGCGCGTCGTCCGCATCGAATGCCGTCCCGGATTCTCGGGTTCGAGCCAGCGGAACGCGGGCTCGCCAATCTCCGGTTATCGAGCAATCGGGTTAAGGCTCTGTTTGCAAAGCAGCGTTTGCCGCACGCAAAAAAAGGCGGACCGGTGAGGGTCCGCCTTCAGTCTCGGCGGGGCGGGCGGAGGAAGGCGCCGGCCCAACCTTTGAACTTGATCTCAGAGGTTGTAGGCGCGCTCGCCGTGCTCGGCGATGTCGAGGCCTTCGCGCTCCTGATCCTGCGGGACGCGCAGGCCGATCACCAGATCCACCACCTTGAAGAGGATGGCGGAGACGATGCCGGAATAGAGCAGCGTGAAGGTCACGGCCTTGATCTGGGCCCAGACCGCTGTGCCCATCTCGTAGGTGCCCACGGTGAGTTCACCCGGCTTGGTGGTGTAATCGGGGATGCCGACGCCGCCGAGCGCGGTGTTCACGAGGATGCCCGTAGCGATGGCGCCGACAATGCCACCCACGCAGTGGATGCCGAACACATCGAGGCTGTCATCGTAGCCGAGCGCGTTCTTCAGCGTCGTGCAGGCGAAGTAGCAGACCACACCCGAGACGAGGCCCAGGACGATGGCGCCCATCGGGCCAGCGAAGCCCGAAGCCGGGGTGACAGCGACGAGGCCGGCGACCACACCCGAGGCCAGACCGAGCAGCGAGGGCTTGCCCTTACCCATCCACTCGATGACGAGCCAGGCGAAGCCGGCTGCCGCGGTGGCGACGAAGGTGTTCACGAGCGCGATCACTGCACCGGCCGAGGCCTCGAGGTTCGAACCGGCATTGAAGCCGAACCAGCCCACCCAGAGGAGCGCCGCGCCAATCATCGTCATCGGGAGCGAGTGCGGCGCCATCAATTCGCGGCCATAACCGATACGCTTGCCGATCATGATGCAGCCGACGAGGCCAGCGATGCCCGAGTTGATATGCACCACGGTGCCGCCCGCGAAATCCAGCGCGCCCCACTTGAAGAGCATGCCGGCATCGGCGGTCACTTCATCGAGCTTCGCCTGCGCGGCGGTCTTGGCGGCGGCATCGGTGGCGGAAGCCACGGCCTTCGCGGCGTTGCCCAGCGCGTCCGGACCGGCCCAGTACCAGACCATATGCGCCATCGGGAAATAGACGATGGTGACCCAGAGTGCCGTGAAAACCAGCAGCGCCGAGAACTTCATGCGCTCGGCGAAGGCACCGACGATCAGCGCCGGCGTGATGCAGGCGAAGGTCATCTGGAAGGCGACATAGACGAGTTCGGGAATGACGACGCCATTCGAGAAGGTGGCGACGGTCGATTCCGGCGTGACACCCTTCAGGAAGATCTTGTCGAAGCCGCCGACGAAATCATTGAGGCTGCCGCCGGCCGTGAAAGCCAGCGAATAGCCATAGGTCACCCAGATCAGCGAGACGAGGCAGACCGTGGCCAGGACCTGCGTGAGCACCGAGAGCATATTCTTCGAGCGCACGAGGCCGCCATAGAACAGCGCAAGGCCGGGAATCGTCATCAGCAGCACGAGAATGGTCGAAACCATCATCCAGACGGTATCGGCCTTGTTGGGCGTCGGCGCGGCCTCAGCGAGCGCCGGCATCGCCGAAAGCGCGAGGAGGCTCATCGCTCCGGCCACGCCCATCATTGAACGCTTGGACATCATTGGTGGCTCCAGATTTGTCGAGAAACGATCGACGGAAAGGGGTGGGATCAGAGCGCGTCGTTGTCGCGCTCGCCGGTGCGGATGCGGAGCGCCCGCTCCACCGGCTGGACGAAAATCTTGCCGTCGCCGATCTGGCCGGTGCGGGCTGCAGAGGTGATCGCCTCGATCACCTTCTCCACGAGTGCGGATTCAGTCGCGACCTCGAGCTTGATCTTCGGGAGGAAGCTCACGGCGTATTCGGCACCGCGATAAATCTCGGTGTGCCCTTTCTGGCGGCCGTAACCCTTGACTTCCGTAACGGTCATGCCGTGCACGCCCAGAGCGGTGAGGGCGTCACGCACCTCCTCGAGCTTGAACGGCTTGATGATGGCTGTGACGAGCTTCATGCCTCTCTCCAAACGGATACATCCAACAAAATTGACTGGTGCACGCGGCCCGGAGGCTGCGGCTGGAGAGCAGCTAAACAATCCCTGTGCCAAATTGTTCGAGCCCCGTGGCTCCCTGCCCCGGCAGGGGCGGAAACACGGCGCTTTTCGGTTCGGAACGAAAGCGAATCGGATGCGGAACGGTGGCAATCAGCGAAAAGGGCCCGTGCCCGGCGCTGCTTTCAGGCGCATGGCATCGCAATGCGCTGGCAAGCGCGGCAATCTGCTGAATATTTCATCGATGTCAGGATGGCCTGCCTAAATCATAGGCAGATCGATGCCAGTGAGCCCTGAAGCATCAGAAGCGCGAAGGCTCCGGCTGGATCACCCGCACCAGACCTTCCTGCATGGCCGAGGCGATCAGCCTGCCTTCCTTCGTGAAGATCATCCCGCGCCCGAGGCCGCGCGCATGGCCGGCCCAAGGGCTTTCCTGCGCATAGAGCAGCCAGTCATCGGCACGGAAATCCTCGTGGAACCACAGGGCGTGGTCGAGGCTCGCCGGCATCACATCTGCATCGGAGACGCTCTTGCCATGCACCACCATCGCGCTGTCGAGCAGCGACATGTCCGAGGCATAAGCGAGCACGGCCGCGTGGGTCGCGGGGTCATCCGGCAGCCTGCCCGTCGCCCGGAACCAGAGGTGATGATGCGTGGCCTTGCTGCGCCGGTCGAAAAAGCCGGCCGGGTCCACCGGGCGCACCTCGATCGGGCGTTCACGCCGCCAGTAGGCCGCGCGGCTGGGCGGCAGAGTGTCAAGATAGAGCTTCTTGAGGTCCGCTTCGCTGGGCAGATCATCGGGGCCCGGCACCTCCGGCATGGTCGCCTGATGGTGCAGGCCGGGTTCTTCTGCGTGGTAGGAGGCGGACATGGCGAAAATCGCCTCGCCCTTCTGGATCGCCACCACGCGGCGCGTGGTGAAGCTGCGGCCATCGCGGATGCGCTCGACCTCGTAGATGATCGGGATGGAGGGGTCGCCGCCGAGCAGGAAATAGCAATGCAGCGAATGCGGCCGGCGGCCTTCTACCGTGCGATTCGCGGCCACCAGAGCCTGCGCCACGACCTGCCCGCCATAGACGCGCTTCCAGCCGATGAGCGGCGAGTGCCCGCGGAAGAGGTTCACTTCCAGCCGTTCGAGATCAAGGATGGAGAGAAGGGTATCGACAGGCGTCATCGGAGGTCCGGGTAGCAGGAGGGGAGCGATTCTTGCGCCGGCGGATTGTGCTGCGTCAAGTCGCGCGGTCATGCGGGTTGGCATGGCTGCCCGCGCGCGCTACGTCGGGGAAACAGGAGACATGGCCATGGCGGAGCGGATCCTCATTGCGGGCGCAGGCCCGGCTGGTGCAGCCACGGCGCTCGCCATGCTGCGTGCGGGTCTGCCGGCGACTGACCTCGCCGTGCTCGACGCCATGGCGGGTATGGAAGCCAAGACGCGCGGACCGGATTCGCGCATTCTCGCGCTGAATGCCGGCTCCTGCCGTTTGCTTCAGGTGCTCGGCGTGTGGCCTGCGCTTGAGGCCGAGGCGCATCCCATGCGCTCGATTGCCTTGTCGGATACCGCGCTCGAGGCCGATATCCGCCCTCTCAGCCTCGGATTCGAGGCGGATGAGGATGAGCCGCTCGCGTATCTCGTGCCGCTGGGCCTCTTGCAGAACGTTTTGCGGCAGGCCTTGGCGGAGGCCGGGGTGACCATCCGGCCCGAGATCATCCGCTCTTTCCGCGAAGACGGCGATGGTTTGCTCGTGGAAACGAATCGCGGCCGGCAATCGGTGTCGCTGCTGATTGGCGCGGATGGCGCGCGTTCCGCCGTGCGGCGCATGGCTGGCATTCCCGTGCATGGCTGGGCCTATGGGCAGGTCGCGATCACCGGCATCGTCGAGCATTCCGGCGAACATCGAGGCGAGGCGGTGCAGCATTTCCTGCCTGGCGGGCCTTTCGCGCTGCTGCCGCTGGATGAAGGGCGATCCTCCATGGTCTGGAGCGAGCGCGCCGAGGTCGCGAAGCGCATGCTCGCCCTGCCGCCCGAGGATCTGCGCGCGGAGATCGACCGTCGCGCGGCGGGCTGGCGCGGCACGATCACCGGAATCGGGCGTATTTCCAGCCATCCCCTGTCGCTGGGGCTGGCGCGGCGGTTTGTGGGTCCGCGCGTCGCGCTCGTGGCGGATGCCGCGCATGTCGTGCATCCCCTCGCGGGGCAGGGTCTCAATCTTGGTTTCGGGGATGCCGCCACGCTCGCAGAACTTGTGATCGAGCATCTGCGTCTCGGGTTGGACCCCGGTGATCCAGCCTTGCTCGAAACCTATCAGGCGCGGCGTCGCCCCGCAGCGGCGGCCATGGCGGCGGCGACGGAGGGGATGAACCGGCTCTTCTCGAACGCGGTTGGCCCCTTGCGCGTGCTGCGCGATGCCGGGCTCAACCTCGTGAACCGCTCGGATCGGCTGAAGACGATGTTCCGGCAGGCTGCTGCCGGGCGTGGCGCGCATGAGCCGCGGCTGATGCGCGGCGAGCCGATCTGATCCGTCGGGTGGATTGTCAGTCCAGCCGGCGCGCTTCCTCGGGCAGCATGATAGGGATGCCATCTCGCACCGGGTAGGCGAGCTTCGCGGGCCGGCTCACCAGTTCCTGCCGCACGGCATCATAATCGAGCGTGGCCTTGGTCAGCGGGCAGACCAGTAATTCGAGCAGTTTCGGATCGACGCTGCGCTCGGGGCCGGATTGGGTATCGGTCATCGCATCGCTCATCGAAAGCTCCTCGGATCGTGTGCTTCTTACTGCAGGCGCGGCTCTTCGTCACCGTCCTTGCGGGCGATATCCATCTCGGTGATGGCGATGAGCATCTCCGCGCGATCCTTCAGCGTTTCCGCTTCCAGCAGCGCCTGCTTCTCGCGCACGCCATAGGGCGACATCATCGAGAGGCCGTTCACCAGCGCTTCGTTCCCGGCCTGCTCGATGGAACTCCAGTCGATCGGCACCTTGTTCGCATCCGAGAACTTGCGAAGTGCGGCGAGCATGCCCTCGCGATTGACCTCATTCTCGCCCGCGCCGGGGCTGCGATCGGCCGAATAGGGCGTAAAATCCACCTGCGCTTGCCGGAAGGGCGTGATCACCGACAGTTCTTCCACGATCCGGAAACGGCTGGTGCCCGTGAGCTGGATGAGGTAGCGGCCATCGCCGGTCTCGGCGAATTGTGTGATGCGCCCAGCGCAACCCACAGCATAGATCTGCGGCAAGCCGATGCGATCGACCACGCCCGGATCGGGCTGGATCATGCCGATCATCCGGCTGCCGGCCAGCGCGGCATCGACCATCGCGAGATAACGCGGCTCGAAAATGTTCAGCGGCATCTGTCCGCGCGGCAGCAGAAGCGCGCCGGGCAGCGGGAAGAGCGGTAGCGTGTCCGGGAGCATAAGGCCCGAGGTGCTCGACGAACTGGGCATCTCGCCTCCTCCCGGTATCTCAGGCGAACAGGGTGGCGGAGAGGCGGCGGCGACCGGCCACCGTGGCATCATCCTGATTGCCCCAGGCCTCGAAGAATTGCAGCAGCTGCTTCCGCGCGCCGTCCTCGTTCCACGTGCGATCCTTCTTGATGATCGCGATCAGGGCCTCCACGGCCTCTTCCTTGCGGCCCCGCGCATTGAGCGCGAGCGCGAGATCGAAGCGCGCCTGATGATCGAGCGGACTGGCCTCGACCTGCTTCTGCAGGGTGTTGAGATCGCCCAGAGCCTCGACCTGCTTCGCGAGATCGAGGGCCGCGCGCGCGCCGGCAATGGCGGGGTGCTCGGTCTTGTCGGCCGGCACGCGGGCCAGCATCTGCTCGGCCTGCATCAATGCACCACCGAGAATTTGCGCGCGGATGAGCCCGCCGAGGGCGTCCATGTTCTCCGGCTCTTCCGCGAGGATCCCGGCAAAGAGCTCCATCGCGCCGGCTGCATCCCCGCTTTCGAGAAGCGCCTGCGCTTCCGCGAGCAAGGCGGCGAGATCCGCTCCTGCCGGGCCCACGAGACGCTCGATGAAGCCCTTGAGCTGGCTTTCGGGCAGGGCGCCCATGAAGCCATCCACCGGCTGCCCGCGCTGGAAGGCAAAGACCGCGGGGATCGACTGCACGCCGAGCTGCCCCGCGATCTGCGGATGCTCATCGATGTTCATCTTCACGAGCTTCACCTTGCCCTTGTAGCTCGCCACCACCTTTTCGAGCACAGGCGTGAGTTGCTTGCAGGGCCCGCACCAGGGCGCCCAGAAATCGACCAGCACCGGCTGCTGCATCGATTCCATCAGCACATCCTGCCGGAAATCCTTGGTGGTCGTGTCTTTTACGAGGGCGGTGGCTTCGGTCATGGCGCGGAACCTTATTCTTCCGGCCGCAAGCGGCCTTTGTGATCTTATGTGGAATTCAAGCGGGGCGGTTGCAACCCGCCTTGCGCGATTTCAATCGGCCTGTTCGGGCGTCAGCACCCGATGCGGCAGTTCCATCACCTGCACCGCGTGCCCCGTGGCCGCGATATAGGCCAGCAGATCCTCCCGCTTCAGCGCCGTGGTGCGCGAATTGATGAGCGGGTGCACGTTGATGATCTCGTGATCAAGCAGACGCTTCTCGAGGATGAAGGTGACGAGGCCCGCCTTGTCGTTCACCAGAGCCAGCGGCGTCACGGAGCCCGGTTCCACGCCGAGATGCTCGCGGAGCAGTTCCGCATTTGCGAAGGAGAGCCGGCCCTTGGTGCCGAGCAGCTTGCTCGTGGCGTTGAGGTCGATGGGGCTGTCTTCCTCGGCGGTGATCAGGAAGAAGCGGTCGGCCTTGTCCTTCGTGAACAGGTTTTTCACGTGCCCGCCGGGCAGGGTGCCGCGAAGCTCCTGCGATTCCGCCACCGTGAAAACTGGCGGGTGCTCCACCGTGCGGCGGGTGATGCCGAGTTGATCGAGCAGGGTATAGGCGGGGGCGGAAGGGTCGGCGCTCATGCGGTTCGGTCCGGGATGATGATGCGGCCCGTTCTTTGCCCGCTTGCCGCCGGAAAGCCAAGCCCCGAGGGCATTCCCGCACTTTGCCACAAAAATGCCTCTTGCCTTTTTGTCGGCTCCTGTTCTAAAGACCGCGCATCGGCGGCAACGTCGAATGGATGCGGGTGTAGCTCAGGGGTAGAGCACAACCTTGCCAAGGTTGGGGTCAAGGGTTCGAATCCCTTTACCCGCTCCAGTTTCTCTCCAGAAACAAACAGGCATGAAAACGGGTCGCTTCGGGCGGCCTTTTTCGTTTCTGGGCTCTGTTTTGTGGTTTTCCGGATTTATTCGCGGCGCAGCAGCTTATCGGCCACGAGGCTCGAGAGCGGGCGCGGGCGGAACTCACGCGCCAGACGCGCGGGGTCGTAATCCTCCTGCACCCAGGCGAGGAAGCTCTTGCCCTTTGCTTCTCCCTCGTCGCGGAAGGCTTCGAGGAAGGCATCGAGGATGCCGGTCTGGGCATAGCGGAAATGGAGCTTCCGCAGCGTGAGTTCCTGCATCGCGCGCTTCGAGTCCGCGCCTTCCACCACCAGAAGATAGAGCGCGGCGAACAGACCGGCGCGGTCTGCGCCGGATTTGCAATGCGCGAGGATGGGATAGTCGAGGCTTGCGAAAAAGCCGGGCAGGGCCAGCAAGGTCTCGCGATCCGGTGCCTCGCGCGAGCGCAGCACAAGATCGACGACCGTGAGGCCCAACCGTTCCGCGGCATCCTTTTCAAGTTGCCATGCGCCGTGGGCGCGCCCGCCGCGCAGGTTCACGATGGTGCGCAGGCCCCTCGCCTTGAGCTTCGCCAGATCGCGAGGCGAGGGCTGTGCCGAGCGCCAGACCTGCTCACCCACATGATGCTTGTTGAGATGCAGTAGGCGCAGCACGCCGTGATCAACGAGCAGCAGATCCGCCCAGGCGCGCACCCGCTCGCGGAATGACCGGATCGGCCGATTCCAGCGGGCTTCGCGTTTCTGGAGGCGGGCAATGTAATAGGCGTCGCTGCGTTCCGGGGCGGGCATGGCGCTGCGGATAGCATCGCGGCGCGGGCTTTGCAAAACGGCATGCTCTGCGGGCGATGTCGCGCGGGCCTTCGCGCCTATATGAACCTTATTCCATGGTTCGTCTTGCTGCACTGCGGCAAGATCGCTAGAGAGCCGTCCACTGCAGAGCTTTTCCGGAGCCCCACGATGAGACTCGATGCCATCGCCATCGGCAAGAACCCGCCCGAAGACATCAACGTCGTCGTGGAAGTGCCAATCGGCGGCGAGCCGATCAAGTATGAGATGGACAAGGAAGCCGGGACCATCGTGGTCGATCGCTTCCTCTACACGCCCATGCGCTATCCCGGGAACTACGGCTTCGTGCCCCATACGCTCTCGGAAGATGGTGACCCGATCGACGTGCTCGTGGCGAATACGCGGCCGATCATCGCCGGTGCGGTCATCAATGTGCGCCCCATCGGCGTGCTGATCATGGAAGATGATGGCGGCGGCGACGAGAAGATCATCGCCGTGCCCTCGCCCAAGCTCACGCAGCGCTATGCGCATGTGCATAATTACACCGACCTGCCGGAGATCAGCTGGAAGCAGATCGAGCACTTCTTCCTGCACTACAAAGATCTGGAGCCCGGCAAATGGGTGAAGCTGAAGGGCTGGGGCGATGCCGCCATGGCCAAGAAGCTCATCCTCGAGGCGGTCGAGCGCGCCAAGAAGGCGAAGTAACTACGTCGTGTGGACAAACGGGATTCCCAAATCGCCTGATATCTGATTCAACGCTGTTCTTTGGGGAGGGCAGCGGTGCTTCGCGGATTGATGAGCGACGAACGCAGGGCGGGCGGCAGCCGCTGGACCATCGGCGGGTGCTGGACGGGGTCCTCTATGTGACGCGCACGGGTGTGCCATGGCGTGACCTGCCGCCCGAGCTCGGGAACTGGAACTCGGTCCACCGGCAGTACCGGCGCTGGACCGAAGCCGGCGTCTGGGACGTGATGCTGGCGGCGCTCTCGGACAGCGAAGCCTCTGATAACACGCTGCAAATGATGGATTCTACCATTGTCCGGGTGCATCAGCACGCAGCCGGCGGAAGGGGGGGATTCAGAGAAACGGTATTGGCCGTTCGCGCGGCGGGCTCACGACCAAGGTTCATACCCGAGCGAATGCGGAAGGGCTGGCGGTCGGATTCCACGTGACGCCTGGACAGGCGTCCGACATGACGGCCTACGACGATCTCATGGCCGAGGATGCGCCACCGCCGGACGCGATGCTCGGCGACAAAGGTTACGACAGTGACGCCATCCGATCCGACCTCGAACGGCGCGGCATCGACCCGGTGATCCCGTCGAAGTCGAACCGAAAAGTACAGCGGACGATCAACAGGGTGACCTACGCGATGCGCAACCGCATCGAGCGCTTCTTCAACAAGATCAAGCACTCACGCCGCGTGGCGACCCGCTACGACAAGCTCGCGTCCAGCTTCCTCGGCTTCGTGCAACTCGCAACCATTCGATGCTGGATCAGGTTTGTCCACACGACCTAG
>JALOTF010000096.1 GCA_025458025.1 Beijerinckiaceae bacterium
CAAGAAACAGGATGAGCGGCACATTCGCCCGGTCGAGCCGGAGCCCGAGCAGGAAGAACAGCCCCACCGCGCTCACCGCCATCGCGTTGTAGATCACGTCCACCAGCACCAGCGCGCTGGAGAAGACGGTCAGCGTCAGCCACAGCAGCAGCAGCCATTCCACGCCGTGGCGCGGTGGTGTCGTCAGCAGCGAGGGAAAGGGCAGGGGGCCGCGCATCTGCGGTTCAGTATGCGTTCTCGCCCCGGAGGAGCGCCACCGGCGTCATCACGAGGATCGAGAAATCGAAGAAGAGCGACCAGTTCTCGATGTAGTGAAGATCATGCTCCACGCGCTTCTGGAGCTTTTCCGGCGTGTCGGTCTCGCCGCGCCAGCCATTGATCTGCGCCCAGCCGGTCATGCCCGGCTTCACCCGGTGGCGGGCGAAATAGCCGTCGATCACATCCTCGTAGAGCCGGTCGCCTGCCTTCGCCGCGAAGGCATGCGGCCGCGGACCGACCAGCGAGAGATTGCCGTGGAAAACCACGTTGAAAAGCTGCGGCAATTCATCAAGCGAGGTGCGCCGGATGAAGCGGCCCACGCGGGTGATGCGCGGATCACCCCGCGTCGCGAGCTTCGCAGCGTTGTGATCCGTGAGATGCGTATACATCGAGCGGAACTTGAAGACCTCGATCGGCTCGTTGTTGAAGCCGAAACGCCGCTGGCGGAACAGCACGGGGCCGGGGCTGTCGAGCTTCACCGCGAGCGCCACCAGCAGCATCAGCGGCGAGACGAGCACGAGGATGATCGCGCCGAGCAGGCGATCAAACGCCGCCTTCTGGAAATTCGCCCAGCCCGCGACGGGGCGGTCGGCGATGGCAAAGACCGGCAGATTGCCGAAATAGCTGTAGTGGCGCGCCTTGAAGCGCAAACGCTGCGCATGCGCCGCGAGGCGGATGTCGATCGGCAGCACATTGAGCGCGCCGAGCATGCGGATGATGCGATTTTCGGCCGTGACCGGCAGGGTGAAGATCGCGAGGTCGATGGGGTTCTGGCGCGCGAGTTCCGCCAGCGAAGCCACGGAGCCGAGTTTACGGATGCCATCCACCTCGTCCGGCGAACGGTCATCCGTGCGGTCATCGACAATGCCGACGATTTCAAGATCATGCTCGCTTGACTGGCGCATCGCCGCGAGGAAGGCCTCGGCCTCCGGGCCACCGCCCACCAGCACGGCGCGACGGCGGAAGGCACCGCGCGCGGCCAGCGCCTTGCCGATCTGCACGATGACAAGCCGCGACAGCGTGAGCGCGAAAAGGCCGCACGCATACCAGCTGCCAAACACCACGCGCGAGAACACGCCGTCGAGCTTCAGGAAGAAGATCAGCGCGAAGGCCAACAGGAAGACAATCGTCCAGCCCATGAGCAGGCGCGGCAAAGCGCCGGGAAAACGCCGCAGGACTGGCACGACATAAAGATCGAGCGACTGGAAAATCGCCACCGCCGCGAGCGCGAGCAAGGGCACGGGCAGAAGATATTCCGCGAAGACCTCGGGCCGGTCTCCGACATAAACTGCCGCAATCGCAAGGCCGAGGAAGGCGATCATCACCGCTTCCAGCAGCGAGGCCGTGAGCGAGAAGACGAGAGGGGCGAGTGTGGGGTCGCTACCGGGACGCGCGGAGAACAACCGTTCAAGGAAGCCGGGGCGGCCACCCGCGGGCTCGGGCGAACCGCCCAGCTTCGGCGCGAGATTCCATTCCGACATGACGCGAGACCACCGAGAACGCGAACAACGCGATCCGCACGCCGAAACAGGCGGGGATCAAGTCTGTTTTCGCATCATCGCCTCAAGATCGGGTTAACCCGCGGGGATCAGCCTCGCCCGGAGGTCAGCGTCGCCAATCAATCAGCGTCGCACGCTGATCGCGCGGCGATAGCTCGTCACGATGGTATCGACCATCAGGTCGACGCGGAAACGCTCGTTCACATGGTCCGAGAGCCGGCCAGCCTCGCGGGCGAGTTCGGCTTGCGGGCGGGCGAGGGCATCGGCCATCGCATCGGCCAAAGCCTTCGGATTGTTCGGCGGGATGAGATAGCGGTAATCCGCTGCGAGGATCTCCGGAATGCCTCCGACATTGGTGGAAATCAGCGGCAATGCGCCTGCCACCGCTTCCAGTACGATATAGGGCAGCGATTCAAACCGCGACGGCACGACCATGATCCGCCCGAGCTTGAAGGCCTGCGCCGCCGGCGTCACGCCCCGCCACGCGAAGGATTGCGTGAGCCCGGCCTTGTCGATGAGTGCGCGGATGCGCTCCTCCGATGGGCCGGAACCCACCATCTGCACGCTGGGGCGAATGCCGCGCTCCGAGAGCAGCACCATCGCCTCCACGAGCGTATCGATGCCCTTGGCCTCGCGGAACTCGCCGACATACAGAAAATCCCGCCCGTCCGGATTGGGCTGAACCGCGTCGAATTCGTGCGGATAGAGCCCATTCAGCGCGATCACGGTAGGGCGCTGTGAGATTGTCACGAATTCGTGGTAGCGGTCCTGGATGAAGCGGCTCTCGAACAGGAAGAGATCCGTGCCGCGCTCCAGCAGTTTCTCCATCTGCATGTAGACGCGGTGCAGAAACGATCCGGGATAGTAGTTCAGGCTGCCGCCATGCGGCGTATAGCAGCGCACGGGGCCGGAATGAGGGGTGAGAACGCCGTGCAGGCGCGCATAAAGCCCGCCTTTCGCGCCCTGGCCATGCACCACATCCGGCTTCAGCTCGCGGATCAGCCGGCTGATCAGGCGCAGCACCGCGACATCGCCCGGATTGGGGTTGCGATGCATGGGCAGGCGATGCAGCCCCAGCGCGAGTTGCGGTTCGAGTTCCGCGAGCAGCGCATTGCCACGCTCGCCGCCGGTCATGGAATCGCAGACGATTCCCACCTGATGGCCGCGCGCAACAAGACCCTTCACAAGATCATAGACATGCCGGAACAGCCCGCCCACCGGGGCACGGAAGGTGAAGAGAATGCGCAAGGGGCGCTCGACCTCGGCCACAATGGCAATCCTTCCGGGAAGCCTCAGAAATAGCGCTCGCGGATCACCACAGTGTCACCCGGGCGCATCGGCGTGTTGATCGGCACCGCAAGGGTGGTGATCTCGCCGTTGATGACGCGCGTGAGTTCCGCGTAGTTCCGGTTGGCGCGTGCCGAAAATCCGCCGGCGATCGCCACAGCCATCTGCACGGTCATCTGGTTCACGAACGGATACTGGCCGCTGGTATTCACCTCGCCCAGCACGAAGAACGGGCGATATTGCTCTACTTCCACCGAAACGCGCGGCTCGCGAAGGTAGCCGGAGCGAAGGCGGCCCTCGATCGCGGCCTGAAGCTGCTGCGTCGTGCGGCCGCGCGCCTCGATCAGCCCGATCAGCGGCATGGAGATGCGGCCGGCACCATCCACGCCATAGGAATTCGACAGGCTATCCTGCCCGAAGACGATCACGCGCAGGCGATCCCCCGCATCGAGCGTGTAGGGCTCATGGATGTGCGCGTTGAGGAACTCCGCCGTCAGACGCGGCGGGCCAGAGCACGCAGCGAGCGCGGCAACGGGCAGACACAGCAGGAATTGGCGACGGGGCAACATGGAATCGGCGAGCCTCTCTCGCGTCGAACATGAACGATCCTGGTTAATGAATTGCCAAAAGCCTGCGCATCTTAACGGGGCGGAAACCATGTTCATGCGAGGCTTGAGGCTCAGGAAGCCTGTTTTGCGAAAGAAAAGCGTATGTCTGCGGCGCCTTCCACGGCGGCTCCACCGCCGTCCACCGATCAGGATATGATGTCGCTCGGCGGCGCGCTGTGGCGTCGCAAGTTCTGGATTCTTGTGCCCACCGCGCTCGCTTTCGGCGCGAGCCTTGCCATCGTCAACATCCTGCCCACCCGGTATTCCGGCGAGGCGCGGGTGCTGCTCGAGAACCGCGAAACCGTCTATTCCCGGCCCACCGCTGATACCCGCCAGGATCCTGCCATCGACCCCGAGGCCGTGGCGAGCCAGGTGCAGATTGTCATGTCGAAGGATCTGGCCCTCAAGGTCATCCGCGACATGGAACTCACCAAGCGCGCCGAATTCGATCCCATCGCGAATGGCATTGGCCTCGTGAATATCATCGGCATGATGACCGGGCTGATGAATGATCCGCGCTCGATCCCGCTCGAGGAGCGCGTCCTGGCGACCTATTACAAGCGGCTGCTGGTGTTCCCGCAGGGCAAATCCCGCGTGATTTCGATCGAGTTCCAGTCCACGGATGCCCAGCTTGCAGCAGCCGTCGCGAACAAGATCGCCGAGGAATATCTCTCCCGCGAGGAGCTGGCGAAGCGCGATACGTCCAAGGTCACCTCGGAGTGGCTCGACAAGGCCATCGAGCCGCTGATGAAGAAGGTGATGGCAGCGGATGCAAAGGTGGAAGCCTTCCGCGCCTCCAAAGGCCTTTTCGTCGGTTCCAACAACATGACGATCTCGAGCCAGCAGCTGGCCGAGATGAATTCGCAGCTGGCGACGGCCCGCACGCAGCAGGCTGATCTCTCGGCCCGCGCGAAGCTCATCCGGGAGGCCGTGCGCCTCGGGCGCGTGTTTGAAACGAGCGAGATCAACAACAACGAACTCGTGCGCCGCCTGCTCGAACAGCGCGCTGCGCTGAAGGCGCAGATTGCCTTCGATGAGCGCACGTTGCTGCCCGGCCACCCGCGCATGCAGGAGCTGAACTCCCAGCTTCGCGATCTGGAGGCACAGGTGCGCGCTGCCGCCGAGCGCGCGGCCCGCGCGCTGGAGAACGATGCCCGTGCTGCCGGCGCGCGCCTTGAAAGCCTGCAGGCCGAACTTAACAACCAGAAGAAAACCGCCGCCCTCTCCAACGAGGACGAGGTGCAGCTGAAGGCTCTTGAGCGCGAGGCCTCGGCCCTGCGCGAGCAGCTCGTCTCCTATCGCAACAAATTCCTCGACGCCGCCGCGCGCTCCAGCGAGACGGCTTCGCCAGCGGATGGCCGCATCATCAGCCGCGCCTTCGCGCAAAATGATCCGGCTTTTCCCAAGCGCCTGCCGATCGTGGCGCTCGCGACCATCGGCACGCTGGTGGTTTCCTCCGCACTCGTGGCTTCGCTGCATCTCATGGCGCGCGTTTCCAGCTTTGCAATGGCGGATTTCTCGATGCCCGCAGGCTTGCCCGCGCCGGGTTTCCCGCCGGTTGGGCCGGCTCCGCTCGCGCCCCCGCCGGGCGGTGGTGGTGGAGGCGGTGTTCGCCGCTCCAGTCTGCTGGGTGCGGTCATGGATCGTTTCAAGCGTGGCGATGTGCCCGCCGCTCCGGGCTGGGCTCAGCCACAATCCGCGCCCCTGCCGTTTCAACCGCGCCCCGCTGCTGCCCCCGCCGCGAGTGGCTGGTTCGGTGAACCTGCGCCGGAGACGCCTGAAGCCATGCCCCCGCGCGCGGGTTCCAGCCTGCCGGATCAGGTCGCGGCCGAACTCGCACTGCTCGGCGTTCCCGGCCGCGCGAAAGTGATGGTCCTGGCGGGGCTGGGTCGCGAAACGCGCATCGCGCTTCAGGCCATGCGGCTCGGGCGTCGCCTCGCGCAGGATGGCGCGACGGTGATCGTCGATCTCTCCGGCGCGAACCCGCTCTACCCCCGCGTGGTGGGTGATGATGCCACGGGCCTTGCCGATTACCTCATCGGCACGGTGGATCTCGCGGATATCATCCATCGCGATCCGCGCTCGCGTGTGCATCTCGTGCCGGCGGGCGAGCCGCTCGCGAGCCATCTCGTCGGGCCGGTGGCGCGGCAGTCCGTGCAATCGCTACTGCGTGCGTTGGCGCAGGCCTATGCCTTCGTGCTGGTGGATGCCGGCCCGGTGGGCGGGGCAGGCGAGTTCGTCGCGGAAGCTGCGGATTGCCTCGGCCTCGTCGCGGCAGAGGGCGCTGATGAGGGCTACCTTCAGGAGGCCATTGCCAAACTGGAGGAATTGACCGGCGCACCGGTGCTGGTGATCGACGATCAGCCGGGGCGGGCGCTCGAAGCGGCCTGACCCGCCTTCCACTTGCGATAGCGCGTGACAAGGGACCAGAGCCGCTCGTTCTGCTTCACGCCGCGCTTCAGCCCGCGCATCGCGAAGAAGAGCCGCGTCGCTATCTGCCCGCGAAGGTTCACGGCCAGACCCGCATCGAAGAGCGGCACGGGCTCCGGGCAAAAATGCGCCTTGTAGCGGGCTTCGCCCACGCCAAGATCAAACTGCTTCGCGCCTTCCGCGCAGAGCGTGCGCAGAAGATGGCTGAGAAGTTGCTCGCCGGGGCTGGTCTTGGTGATGTCCGGATCCTGATCATTGGCATTGACCATGCCCGAACAGGCCCAGCCCTCGCGCGCACAAACCATCACGGCCACGAGCCGTTCTCCGGCCCACAGGCCGAAAATATGGATCGGCGCATCCGGCCCCCCACTCGCGTTGCGCAGGAATTCCTGCATCGCAGGCTCGGCGAAGGGGTTATCGATGCCGACATTCCCGAAACGCTCGGCCTTCCAGATGAAAAGCTGCTCGATGGACGCGCGACGGGCGGCATCCTCGGTGATCCAGCCGGCCGTGACCGGGCCGATCTGCGCCAGCTTGTTCGCCTTGTAGCGCTGCTTTTTCCGGTCCTCACGGTTCGAAAGGCGCGCGAACAGCGTCTCGCATTCGGATTCGAGCGTCACCGCCCAGCCCGAACTGGGGCTAGGCTGCCGGGGTAGGATCGCGAGTGGGTGATCCTCGCTGCGCCAGATTTGCGGCGCATCGGTGATGATCAGCGCATCGAGATTCAGCGTCCGGCCGGCCTCTCGCAGGGCTTGCTTCAGCTGCCCCGCTGAGAAGGCCGGCTCGCCCCGGATGGCCACGCCGTGAAAGCTCGCCTGCTTGCCGCCGGTGATATCAGCCACGCGGAACGGGCCGAAACGGCTGATTTCGAGCGGTAGCAGCACGGCGCCGCGCGGCGTTTCGATCTCAACGAGACGGAAGGCGTCGGTCTCGCCGGTCGCTGTGAGATAGGCCGCGAGCCATTCCACGCGCTGGAAGGGCGTGAGCGGGCGCGTGCCGGAAGCTGCGAGGCGTGCAAGCCCTGCTTCGCCCGCATGCACGCGGACAGCGAGCGATTGCATCGCCTCACCCGGTTCAGCCGCCGAGCGCATATTTACCGCCGAAACTGTCTCCATCGCCGATTTTGCGCCTCATTTTCGCGCTTCAGGTGCCGCTTCATCCTTTCTGGCTGAAAAGAAGCGAAGAAAGAGCTAAGCCGGGCGCCGGGCAGGGCATTTCGGCGAGTCGCCCTCGGGGGTGCCGAAGAGGTTTCATGGCAAGCTTGCGACATCAGGCGATCGGCGCCGCCTTGCGGATGCTCGCCGCGACGCGCCTGGATCGGCTGGCGGCCCAGAGCCTCGGCGGGCAGGGGGTGATCCTCACCTTCCACCATGTGCGCCTCGCGACGGATCGCGAATTCTCCGAAAACCGCCTGCTGGAGGTTACGCCCTCCTTCCTCGAAAGCGTGCTGCGCCTGCTGCGGGAGCTCGATTACGACATTGTGCCGATGGATGCGGTGCCCGCGCGCCTTTCGTCCGGGCAGGGGCGACGCTTTGCGGCGATCACCTTCGATGACGGCTATGCCGATACGCGCGATTACGCTCTGCCCATCCTCAAACGCTTTGAGGCACCGTTTACGGTCTATGTCGTGCCGGGATTCGCGGATCGCCTTGCCCCGCTGTGGTGGCTCGACCTTGAGGATATCGTCCGCGCCCGTCCGAATATCGATCTCACCCTCTCCACGGGGCGCGTGGTCTTGCCCGCGCGCACGCCGTTGGAAAAGCGCAGTGCCTTCCGCCAACTCTACTGGCGCATGCGCGCGCTACCCGAGGCGGAAATGCGCGAGACCATCGCCCTTATGGCTGCGGATTCCCGCGTGGACACCATGGGCCGAGTGGCGCGCCTCTGCCTCGATTGGGCTGCGTTGCGTGATTTTTCCCGCGAGTCACTGGTGACCATTGGCGCGCATAGCCTCAACCATCCGCGCCTGCGCCTGTTGCCGGAGGAGGCCGCCCGCCATGAGATGGCCGCGAGCAAGGCGCGGCTGGAGGCCGAATTCGGCAAGCCGGTAAAGCACTTCGCCTATCCCGTGGGCGATCCCACCTCCGCCGGCGCGCGGGATTTTCGCCTTGCGGGCGAAGTGGGTTTCGAAACGGCGGTCACGACACGACCCGGCGTTCTCTTCCCCGAACATGCGAGCGCATTGCACGCGCTCCCTCGCCTTTCCATGAACGGGCTCTACCAGAGCACGGATCTTGTGCGCGCCTTGCTCTCCGGCCTGCCGAGCGGCCTTGCAAACCGTTTTCGCCGGGTAAACGCGGATTAGGCCTTTGGCGTGGGCTTCTTTTCCATCCAGCGGATCAGCGGCATCAGCGGCAAGGCCCAGGCGAGACCCGCCACGAGATAGAACAGCAATTCCACGATCTTCGACGTGCCCGGCCCCACGATGCGCGGGGCGATGGCCATCACGATCAGCGCATAGAGAATGACAAACACGACCATGACCAGCGTGCCGATGAACTTCTTCAGGCGCGGGTTCATGGGGGTTCCTTCCTGTCTCTCGCGGCGATCGGTCGCTTGCCCTTTGCGACCAGAGGTGCATATCGGGCGCAAGTGTGCGGGATGCAAGTGCGCAGGATGCGAGTGAGATGACATCGCGCAACCCTTCGGAGATTGACCCTTGTCCGTGATGAGCCTGTCCGAAACTCCCGTTTTCGCCCGTGCGCAGGCGCGCGGGGCCAGCGCTTTCCGCGTGTGGTTGCTGGCGCTTATCGCGCTGGTGCTCATCATGGTGACGGTGGGTGGGGCGACGCGCCTCACGGGTTCGGGCTTGTCCATCACCGAATGGAAGCCGATCACCGGCGCGCTGCCACCGCTTTCGGCGGCGGATTGGGCGAAGGAATTCGATCTTTATCGCGCGAGCCCGCAATACAAGCTGCTGAACCAGGGCATGAGTCTCGGCGAATTCCAGTTCATCTACTGGTGGGAATGGGGCCATCGGCAGCTCGGTCGCTTCATCGGTCTCGTGATGCTTGGCGGCTTTCTGGCCTTCTGGGCGGCGCGCGTCATCACGGGCCGCATGGCGATGCTCACCTTCGGGCTCGGCCTGCTGCTCGCTTTGCAGGGCACGATCGGCTGGATCATGGTCGCCTCGGGATTGCAGCCGGGGATGATCGCGGTGGCGCCGGTGAAGCTGACGCTTCATCTCACCTTCGCCTGCCTGTTCTTCATCGGCCTCGTGGTCATGGCCGCGCATTGGGGCGCATTCGGTGCGCGGAGGGCGGCGACGAACGGCCTGAGCCGCGCTGCATGGGCGCTGGTGCTGGCTGTGCTGGCGCAGATCGCGCTCGGTGGGCTGGTCGCCGGCTCAAAGGCCGGTTTCACTTACAACACCTGGCCGCTGATGGATGGCGCGCTGGTGCCGCCGCTGGAGAACCTAACGCGGAACCCGGTTTTCTGGGAAAATTTCGTCGATAACCCTACGCTGGTGCAGTTCAACCATCGGCTCGGGGCCTATCTGCTGCTGGCGCTGGCGATCTGGCATGCCTGGGCCGCACGCGGCACGGCTGTCGCGAAAATGGCGGGGATGGTAGCGGCGATGGTGCTGTTGCAGGGCGTGCTCGGCATCGTCACGCTGCTGCTGGTCGTGCCGCTCTGGGCCGGCCTCGCGCATCAGGCCATGGCGATGTTCGTGCTGCTGACAGCGGTGGTTCACGCCATGCGGACTGCGCCGGAAACAGAAACGCGGCCCGTAGGCCGCGCTGCATAAGGCTATCAATCGCTGGATGCCTCAGGCATTCAGCGCCTGATCGAGATCCGCAATTAGATCCTCCACATCCTCGATACCGATCGAGAGGCGGATGACTTCCGAACCCGCACCAGCCTGCTTGCGCTGCTCATCCGTGAGCTGGCGATGCGTGGTCGAGGCGGGGTGGATCACGAGGCTGCGCGTATCGCCGACATTCGCGAGATGCGAGAAGAGCTTGAGGTTCGAAACCAGCTTGATGCCCGCCTCGTAGCCGCCCTTGAGGCCGAAGGTGAAGACAGCGCCAGCGCCCTTCGGCGAGTATTTCTGCTGCAGGGCGTGATATTTGTCGGTCTTGAGGCCGGGATAGGACACCCAGCTCACCTGGCTGTGCTTCGAGAGGAATTCCGCGACCTTCTGCGCGTTATCCGAATGGCGCTGCATGCGGAGCGGCAGGGTCTCGATGCCGGTCAAAAGCTGGAAGGCGTTGAAGGGCGAGAGCGCCGGGCCGAGGTCACGCAGGCCGAGCACGCGGCAGGCGATGGCGAAGGCGAAGTTGCCGAAGGTTTCACCCAGCACGATGCCCGCATATTCCGGGCGCGGCGCGGTGAGCGAGGGGTAGCGCTTGCCGGTCTTCGACCAATCGAAATTGCCGCCATCCACGATCACGCCGCCGATCGAGTTGCCATGGCCGCCGAGGAACTTCGTGAGGCTGTGCACCACGATGTTCGCGCCATGCTCGAACGGGCGGATGAGGTAGGGGGTCGCGAGCGTGTTGTCGACGATCAGCGGCACGCCCGCATCGCGCGCGATCTTGGCAATGCCCTGCAGATCGGTGATCACGCCGCCGGGATTGGCGATGGATTCTACGAAAATCGCCTTGGTCTTGGGCGAAACGGCCTTGCGGAAGGTCTCGAGATCGTCGCTGTCGGCCCAGACCACGTTCCAGCCGAACTTCTTGTAGGCATGGTTGAACTGGTTGATCGAGCCGCCATAGAGCTTCTTCGCGGCGATGAATTCGTCACCCGGCTCCAGCAAGGTGTGGAACACGAGATGCTCCGCCGCATGGCCCGAGGCCACGGCGAGCGCGGCTGTGCCGCCTTCCAGCGCCGCAACGCGTTCTTCGAGCACCGCATTCGTGGGGTTGCCGAGGCGGGTATAGATGTTGCCGAAAGCCTGCAGGCCGAACAGCGAGGCCGCATGATCCACATCGTCGAACACGAAGCTGGTCGTCTGGTAGATGGGCGTGGCACGTGCGCCGGTCGCCGGATCCGGCTGGGCGCCGGCATGAATGGCAAGGGTGGAAAATCCGGGGGCGCGGTCAGTCATCATCATTCTCCAGGGCAAACCCACAAGGTAAAGTGCGGGCGTTATGCCGAACGAAAACCTATTTGTCAATCGAATTGTTCGTTATGACGAACGACATCGCTCAAGCCGCCGGAGGTTGGCCGAAAACCGCGCGCGCCGCAATGGAAGACGCGCCTCGGGCTGGTCGGATCACTGCCGGCGGTCGATAGTAAGCTTCTGAAATCCCTTGGTCGAAAGGGCAGGGCGTTTCGCCGAGAGCACCCGCGAGTTGATCCCCTGCCATGAGATTTCACCCGAAAGGCGGCCATATTCGATCTTCGGGCAGCGATTCATGATCACCGTGACGCCCTTCGCCTCGGCGAGGGCCGCAGCCGCATCATTGCGCACGGAAAGCTGCATCCAGATGACCTTCGGCAGTGGATCGAGCTGCAGCGCCTCTTCCGTCACGCCCATCGCGGCTTCTGAATTGCGGAAGAT
>JALOTF010000097.1 GCA_025458025.1 Beijerinckiaceae bacterium
AGGAGCTGCTGCCGCCCTTGCGCGCGCAGCAAACCTGCGCACCGGGCTTCACGCCGGCCACACAGCCCGGCTGCGTGGTGCCGCGCTCCACGAGTTCCACATCCTCCTCGGGAGCAGGCTGGCGCAGTTACACCACCGCGGGTGGCTCGACCGTCAGCCGCGATGCCTCGCGCTCCGGCCCGGTCACCGTTCCGCGCACCATCACCACGGGGCGGGGGACTGTTCCGAGCGTCAGCACTTCGCCCACAACGAGCCGGAGCAGCACCGTCTCGCGCGGCGGTTTCGGCTCCACCGCGCGCTCCACCTCGTCTTCGTCTTCAAGCTGATGCGCCGCCTCACGCTGCCCGAACGCTCCGATTGGCGCGACACCGCGAACAAGATGGGCTTCACCTTCCACACGGCGGAAGGCACGCCCTATTGGGACGAGAGCGCGGCCTTTGCCTTCAGCCTCCGCGAGATCGAGGAGGAGATCGAGGCCCCCTCCGCCGAGCTTGAGGAGATGTGCCTCGCCTTCGTGGGGGATGCGATCGTCAGCGAGGAGATCCTTTCATCGCTTGGCATTCCCCGCGATTTCTGGGGCGCGATCCACGAGAGCTGGCAGCGCGGCGACCGCAATCTCTACGGCCGGTTTGATTTCGCCTATGCCGGCAATGGCCCGGCGAAACTGCTGGAATACAACGCAGATACGCCCACCGCCCTGTTTGAAACGGGGGTGTTCCAGTGGGTCTGGCTGGAAGAGCAGATGGCGCGCGGCGTGCTGCCGGCGGGTTCGGACCAATACAATTCCGTGCATGAAAAGGTGGTCGAGGCATTCCGGGCCTTTCGCGGCGGGCCATCCTACCGGCTGCATCTCGGCTGCGCGCGCGACAGCGCCGAAGATCGTGGCACGGTCGCCTATCTCGAGGATTGCGCGAAGGCTGCCGGGCTTTCGACGCAGTTCCTCTACATGGACGAGATCGGCCGAGCCCGTGACGGCACCTTCGTGGACGTTGCGAATGGCGAGATCGACGTGCTCTTCAAGCTCTACCCCTGGGAATGGATGTTCCAGGAGGAATTCGGGCGAGCCGTCATCGGCAGCCGCACGCAATTCATCGAGCCGATCTGGAAAGCGGTGCTCTCCACAAAGGCGCTTTTGCCGCATCTCTGGCGCATGGCACCCGGACACCCCAACCTGCTGCCCGCGTATTTCGCCGGGCAGGAAAGGGAGGATCTTGGCCCTTCCTACGTCGAGAAGCCCATCCATTCCCGCGAGGGCGCAAATATCCGGATCATCCGCGAGGGCAGGGCGGTTTCGGCCACCGATGGACCCTATGATGGCCCGCTCGTGCGCCAGACACTCGTGGAAATCCCGGATTTCGGCGGCGGCCACGCCGTCATCGGCGCGTGGATGGTTGCGAGCCAACCGGCTGGCATGCTGATCCGCGAGGACCGTAACCCGATCACCGGCAATCTCGCGCGCTTCGTGCCGCATATCATCGAGCCCTGATCATCGAACGGTGACAGCCGCAACGGGCTCGGTTAAACCGCGTTCCCGAACCCGGAGAACATCGCCTCATGTCCGCCCGCCCGCTCGACCATCTCGTGCTCGGAACCGCCGATCTTGATCAGCTCACGGGTGAGTTCGAGGCCATGGGCTTCCGCGTGGGTGCGCGCAATCGCCATCCCTGGGGCACGGAAAACCGGCTGATCCAGCTCGCCGACCAGACCTTCCTCGAACTCATCACCGTGGGCGAGGGCGCCGTGGTGACGCCGCACCAGCCCGGGCATTTCTCGTTCGGCGCTTTCGTGGCGGATGGCATCGAACGGCATCCCGGCCTCTCGATGATGGTGCTGAAAAGCGAGAACGCGAAGGCCGATGCGCGCCGCTTCGCGACCGAAGGCGTAGGCTCCTTTGCCCACTTCGATTTCGCGCGGAAGGGCGTGAAGGCCGATGGAACCGAGGTCGAGGTCGCCTTCACCCTCGCTTTCGCCCATACGCGCGATCTCGCGGAATGCGGGTTCTTCGTCTGCCAGCAGCATTTCCCGCAGAATTTCTGGTCGCCCGCGCTCCAGCAACACGATAACGGCGCGACCGGCATTGCCCGCGTGACCCTCGTGGCGGAAAACCCGTCCGATCATCACATCTTCCTCTCGGCCTTCACCGGCAGCCGCGAAATGCGTGCGACCTCCAACGGCATCTCGGTGATGTGCGGTGAAACGCTGGTGGAGATCATCTCCGCCGAGAGCTTCCGGTTCATCTACGGCACTGAAGCCCGCGCGGGCGCGCCGCATTTCGCAGGCCTCGCCCTGCGCGTGGCAGAGCCGGCGGCGGTTGCGGGGCAGGCTGTGCGCATGGGCCTCGGCGTGGTGCCGACCGGCGACGGCTACACGATCGAACCGCGCCCGAGCTTCAGCACGGCGATCCGCCTTGAAGGGCCAGCGGCATGAAGATCGTCATCTTCGCCTTCATTGCCGGGCTTCTGGGCGTGATGGGCTATTTCTTCCTTCAGGGGGAATGCCCCGGCGGCGTGGTTGTCGCCAACGCCGCGGAATGCCGTGCCGCCTCCTTCGACGCTGCCACCTGCAATGCCGCGCTTGCCGCCGGGCATCGCAAGGCCTATCGCGATCAGGCGCCGTTCGGAACGCAGGACGCCTGCCTGCGCGATCATCCGCGTTGTGCACCGCATGAGGCGGTGGCGAGCGGGTTCGTGCCCGTGCCGCGCGGCACCTGCATCGCACGCACAGGCTCCGGCGGGTTTGACGGCACGCCGGTCTACGAGCGGATCGGCCAGCGGATTTCGAATTGAGGATTGCCCATGACGGATGTCACGATCGGCCCGGTCACGTTCGGGAATAGCCTGCCTTTCGCGCTGATCGCCGGTCCCTGCCAGATGGAGAGCCGCGACCACGCCTTCGCGATGGCCGGAGCGCTGAAGGAGATCTGCGAGGGCCTCGGCATCGGGCTCGTTTACAAATCATCCTTCGACAAGGCGAACCGCACCAGCGGCAATGCCGCGCGCGGCATCGGCCTCGACAAGGCGCTGGAAGTCTTTGCCGAGATCAGGAAAACCTTCGGCCTGCCGGTCATCACGGATGTGCATGAAGCGGGGCAATGCGCGGAAGTCGCAACCGTCGTCGATTGCCTGCAGATCCCGGCCTTCCTCTGCCGTCAGACCGATCTGCTGGTCGCAGCGGCGAAAACCGGTGCGGCGATCAACGTGAAGAAGGGGCAGTTCCTCGCACCCTGGGACATGAAGAATGTCGTCGCGAAAATCACCGATGCGGGCAACACCCGCGTGATGGCCTGCGAGCGCGGCACGAGCTTCGGCTACAATACGCTGGTCACGGATATGCGCGGCCTGCCGACCATGGCCGAGCAATGCGGCTGCCCCGTCATCTTCGATGCGACCCATTCCGTGCAGCAGCCCGGCGGGCAGGGCGGTTCCTCCGGCGGGCAGCGCGAATTCGTGCCGGTTCTTGCCCGCGCGGCGATCGCCGTGGGCGTTGCGGGGCTCTTCATCGAGACGCATGAAAACCCGGACAAGGCGCCCTCGGATGGCCCCAACATGGTGCCGCTCCACGAGATGAAGGCGTTGCTCACGCGGCTCCAGGCCTATGACCGGGTGACGAAAAACCTCTGAGCGGGATTGACTTCGCGCGGCCACGCAGCCACGCCGGAAACCGCTTCTTCAATTCTCGATTTTACGCTCCTCGACATGTCCTCGACCTCGCCCGTTCTGCTGGCCTTTCTCTTCGGCTTTTCCGCGCCGCAGACCGAGGGCGATTCGGCGTGCAATCGCATCCGCGAGAAGGAACGGCACGCCTATTGCCATTGCATCACGGCGCATGGCGGCAAGGTGGAGGAGCATGTGAGCCCGGGCCGCTACGCCTTCGCGCGCGAGCCGGGCAAGCAGGCGGGAATCATGTCCTGTATGGAACGCCGGGGCTTCGGCGTCTGATCAACCGACCTGATAGGGCAGCAGGGCCGAGGCAATGGCCGGCTGGATCAGCGGCTCGGTGATCGGACCGACATGCCGGAAGGTCACGCGGTCGCTCCCGGCGGGAATGAGCATGGTCGTCGGCAGGCCGCGCTGGCGCATGGCGCGGATCACCACCTTCTGATGGTCCATCGAGAGCTGGGCATAGGGGTTGCCATGCTCGTTCAGATACTGCGCGACATGCGACTCGCGATCATCCGAGACGATGCCGATGAGCTTCAGCCGCGGATTCTGGCTGAGTTTCATCAGGACATCATGTTCCGAGCGGCAATAGGGGCACCAGGAGGCCCAGAAATTCAGGAGCAACACACGCTCGTCACGATCCGCGCTCGAAAATCCGGGCACCGGCTTGCCGTCGCGCATCACGCCCGGCACGGGGGGCAGCGTCGCATCCGGCAGATCGGCCGGGCCGAGCTGGATACGCCCGGTCTGCCAGGCATAGTGACCGCCCACGCCAAGCAGCGCGAGCGAACCGAAGGTGGAACCACCGAGAAAAGCGCGACGAGAGATCATGACGGCGAGCCTAGCCTGCCGCCTCTCAAAGGCACGTTTCGCCTTTGCTTAAAATTTTAGGGAATTTCACCGCCCGCGATAGGGCGCGACACCCTGATCGGGCAGCCAGATGGTCTTCGGCGCCTCGCCATGCTGCCAGAACACGTCGATCGGGATGCCGCCGCGCGGATACCAATAGCCGCCGATGCGGAAGAAGACAGGTTCCAGCAGTTCAACGAGCTTGCGACCGATTCCCACCGTGCAATCCTCGTGGAACGCCCCGTGATTGCGGAACGCGCCGAGATAGAGCTTCAGCGATTTCGATTCCACGAGCCACTTCCCCGGCACGTAATCGATCACGAGGATGCCGAAATCCGGCTGGCCCGTCACCGGGCAGATCGAGGTGAATTCCGGGCAGGTGAAGCGCGCGAGATAAGGGCTATCCGGGTGCGGATTGGGCACGCGGTCGAGCGTCGCTTCCTCCGGCGATTGGGGGAGGGCAGAGGCCTTACCAAGCTGCATGGTTTCGAACGGAGCGGCCATCGGATCAATTCCTGTGGGGGAGTTGGCGGGGATTTAACCCAACGACAGCCGCTCCGCCACCTCGGAATCGAGTGCAAGATCGTCGCGGACACCCATGAGGTGGAGTTCACGCACCTCAAGCCGGAGGATGTCCCGGTCGCGCCAGCGCGCCAGGCAGCCCGCGAGCCATGCCGTCTCGGCTGCATCGAGATGGTCCGTCAGCATGTGCCAGCCCATGAGATAAAGCGCGGTTTCGGGCCGCCCCAGCGCCCGCTGAACCGCCTGCGCGGCATTGCCGTCGCGATCCTCCGGGTAGAGCTTGAGGTAGAACCGCCCGAGATTGACATTGCCGGAGAAAAGCCCGCGCAACATGGCGGTGAACGGCGGAACGGCCTTCAGAGCCGGACGCCATGCGCTGGCATCCGGCGCAGGACCTTGGCCAAGGCCACCGCAGAGCGTGGCGTGGAGCACGCTGCGACGCCTCGTTTCCATCGCCCATGCCAGCTTCGCGGCGATGGGGCTCACGCGCAATTCTGCCTCAAGCGCCTGAAAGGCTGGCGAGGCGGATAGCGCCTCCCACGAGACGGGAATCACGAGAGACCAGCGCATGGCATGAAGGCCCATCGCATAGCCGCGTGCCGCATCCTCACGGATGACATCGGGATGATCTGGTGCCGCCAGCGGCAGATGCGCACGAGCGTAGGCGTCATCGAAGCGCAAGGCTGATCCGGGCGGAAGCGGCGTTTCGGAGGCGCGATAGCCGAGGTTTTCATCAGTCACGAAAGGCATGGGGAAGCTCCGCCGTCAGCCATGCGCAAAATGCGGGCGACGTGGCTGACGTATCGCCTTTCCGGTTGCGAAATCATGTTCTCCCTTCGGGCCTGTTTTCTGCGCATGCCTGCCGGCGAAAAACCGGTTTCCACTTTTTCGCGGCATGCTCTAAGGAGCCGCCAGCGGGACTTGCGAAAAGCCATCCGGAGGAATTGGACTCATGACTTTGATTGTAGATGTGATTGCACGCGAGATCCTCGACAGCCGCGGCAACCCGACCGTTGAGGTCGATGTCGTGCTGGAAGATGGTTCGCTTGGCCGCGCGGCGGTCCCCTCGGGTGCCTCCACGGGCGCGCATGAGGCGGTGGAACTGCGCGATGGCGGCTCCCGCTATCTCGGCAAGGGCGTGACCAAGGCGGTCGAGAACGTTCTCACCGAAATCTCCGATGCGATCACCGGCATGGATGCCGAGGATCAGGTCTCCATCGACCACGAAATGCTGAAACTCGATGGCACGCCGAACAAGTCCCGCCTCGGGGCGAATGCCATTCTCGGCGTGAGCCTCGCAGTAGCGAAGGCGGCGGCGGAATCGCGCGGCCTGCCGCTTTACCGGTATGTCGGCGGGGCCAATGCCCGCGTCTTGCCCGTGCCGATGATGAACATCGTCAATGGCGGCGCGCATGCGGACAACCCCATCGACTTCCAGGAATTCATGATCATGCCGATCGGCGCGTCCTCGTTCGCCGAGGGCCTGCGCATGGGCGCGGAAGTGTTCCACACGCTGAAGAAGGCGCTGAAGGACAAGGGCCACAACACCAATGTGGGCGATGAGGGCGGCTTCGCGCCGAACCTCAAGAGCGCCGAAGCCGCGCTCGATTTCGTGATGTCCGCAATCGAGAAGGCCGGTTTCAAGCCGGGCCGCGACGGCGACATGGCGATCGCGCTGGATTGCGCCTCGACCGAGTTCTTCAAGGATGGCGTGTACGATTACCACGGCGAGAAGAAGAAGCGCGATATCAAGGCGCAGGTGAAGTACCTCGAGAAGCTCGTCGCCGATTATCCCATCGTCTCCATTGAGGATGGCATGGCCGAGGACGATTGGGAGGGCTGGAAGCTCCTGACCGATCGCATCGGCTCGAAGTGCCAGCTCGTGGGCGATGATCTCTTCGTCACCAATGTCACGCGCCTGTCGCAGGGCATCAAGACGCAGACCGGCAACTCGATCCTCGTGAAAGTGAACCAGATCGGCTCGCTGACAGAAACGCTCAACGCGGTCGAGATGGCGCAGCGCGCAGGGTATACCGCCGTGATGAGCCATCGTTCGGGCGAGACGGAAGATTCCACCATCGCCGATCTCGCGGTCGCCACGAATTGCGGGCAGATCAAGACCGGCTCGCTCGCGCGTTCCGATCGCACCGCGAAGTATAACCAGCTCCTGCGCATCGAGCAGGAACTGGGCGACATGGCGCTCTATGCCGGCCGCGCGGCGCTGAAGGCTCTGGCCTGATCGCATGAACCTCAGTCCGCGTGCCCTCGCGGCGCTGGCAATGATCGGTGCCATGGTGATCTATGGCACCAACTTCGCCATCTCGCGCCATGCGGTGCTGAACGGCTTTACCGTTCTCGACATGACGGCCCTGCGCTTTGGCGTGGCGGCCGTCGTTCTGTTTCCGCTCTTCCTCAAGGCCGGCGGCTTCAGGGATTGCGCCGGGATCGGCTGGGGCAGGGGGCTGATCCTCACGCTCTCTTCCGGCCTGCCGATGACCCTGCTGATGATGCAGGGGCTCTCGCTCTCGCCCGCCGCGCATGGCGCTTCCATCGGTCCCGGCACCGTGACGGTGATCGGCGCGCTGGGCGGCTGGATGATCTTCGGGGTCAATCCGGGCAAGCGCGGCCTCATGGGCATCGCGGTTGTGGTGGGCGGCCTTGCGCTGATTGCGCTGGCGGCGACCACCTCCGGCGCGCGCAATGTGCTGCTGGGCGATCTGTGCTTCTTCGGCGTGGGCCTGCTCTGGGGCGGCTATCCGCTGCTGCTGCAATTGTGGAAGGTGGATGCCCTGCGCGCCACCGCCGTGCTTGCTGTGCTCTCGGCCCTCGTTTTCTGGCCGTGGTATCTCTTCAACGGGGCGGAGCGCCTGCTCGCCCTGCCGCTGGCGGAGGTGGCGTTCCACGGCTTTAATCAAGGCATCCTGAACATGATCATTGGCCTGTGGATGTGGGGCCATGCGGTAAAGCTCGTGGGCGCGGCCGAATCGGGGAAATATCCCCCGCTCATCCCCGTGATCGGCACCATTTCCGCCATTCCGCTGCTGGGTGAATGGCCAGGCGCGGTGCAATGGGCGGGTATCGGGCTGATTGTCGCAGGCCTCGCGATCACCAGCCGGCGAGCCGCCTGACTTCCACGCTTCCTTAACGCTGATCGGCGATCATCCGCGCATGATCGTCAACACGCGCCGCCGCCGTATCCTCGCCCTCGTGGCTTTCCACAGCTTGGCGTGGAGCGCGAGTGCATATTTCCTGCATTCCGCGCAGACCGGCGATCGCGGCCTTGCGGCCAAGCGAGAGGCGAAGATCCGCACCGAGGAGATCGGGCGGGAAATTGCGGAGATGCGGGCCGAAAAGCAGGCTTGGGAACGACGTGTGAGCCAGCTTTCGAACGAGAAGGTGGATCGCGACCTCATCGACGAGCGCAATCGCGCCATGCTCAACGTGGTGCATCGCAGTGACGTAGTGATCCTGCTCAACCGCTAGCGTTCTGCTTTGCCGGCCATGCGCCTAGCGCAGAACTCGGCCTTTGCTTCATCCAGCATTCATTGTGCGACGCACAAAAGCGGCCATTTCGTGGCAAGCCATGCGCATGCGGCATAGGTCTCTTTCCTGCGAAAAGCTTCTGGCGCTCCTGCGTTTGTGGCACTACGCTCTACGCCTAAAGTAGGCAATTCGAAGCAGGCGGTCCGGCCCACAAGAACGTCGCCGAAACTTCGAGGGAAGCGAAACGTCACCAACCCCGCTGTCGCGGGGAGAGGATGCGAGGGGAGAAGATGGCAAGCAACGGAGCCCAGATCGCGGGCAACGCCAGCAAAGGCGCGCCTGCTCCGGCGAAGAAAGCGGCAAAAGCCGCGACGGCGAAACCCGCCGGCGGGCCGAAGCCCTTCACGAAGGATGAAGATCTCCGCGCCTATCGCGACATGCTTCTCATCCGCCGCTTCGAGGAAAAGGCCGGCCAGCTCTACGGCATGGGCCTCATCGGCGGTTTCTGCCACCTCTATATCGGCCAGGAAGCGGTCGTTGTCGGCATGCAGATGGCGACGATCCCGGGCGATCAGGTCATCACCGGCTACCGGGATCATGGGCATATGCTCGCCTGCGGCATGGAAGCGAACGGCGTGATGGCCGAGCTGACCGGCCGCAAGGGCGGCTATTCGCGCGGCAAGGGCGGCTCGATGCACATGTTCAGCCGCGAGAAGCATTTCTATGGCGGCCACGGCATCGTCGGCGCGCAGGTCGCGCTCGGCACGGGCCTCGCATTCGCGAACCGCTACACCTCGAATGGCAATGTCAGCCTCGCCTATTTCGGTGATGGCGCGGCCAACCAGGGCCAGGTCTACGAGAGCTTCAACATGGCAGAGCTGTGGAGCCTGCCGGTCGTCTACATCATCGAGAACAACCGCTATGCCATGGGCACCGCGGTGTCCCGCGCCTCGGCGCAGCAGGATTTCTCGAAGCGCGGCGTCTCCTTCAACATCCCCGGCGAGCAGGTGGATGGCATGGATGTGCAGGCCGTGCGCGAGGCTGGCCTGCGCGCCATCGAGCATGCCCGCTCCGGCAAGGGGCCGTATATCCTCGAAATGCAGACCTATCGCTATCGCGGCCACTCCATGTCGGACCCGGCGAAGTATCGCTCCAAGGACGAAGTGGAGAAGATGCGCAACGAGCACGACCCGATCGAGCAGGTGCGCAGCCGTCTCCTCGGCAAGCACAAGGTCTCGGAAGACGAGATCAAGGCGATCGACGTGGAAGTGCGCAAGATCGTCAATGAAAGCGCGGAATTCGCGACCGTTGATCCCGAGCCGGATGTCTCCGAGCTCTGGACCGACATCCTGAAGTAATCCCGCCCCGGTTTTCTCGCGCAGACGGAACAGCATTCCATGCCGATCGACATTCTCATGCCCGCGCTCTCGCCCACGATGGAGAGCGGAACCCTCGCCAAATGGCTCAAGAAAGAGGGTGACAAGATCAAATCCGGCGACGTGATCGCCGAAATCGAGACCGACAAGGCCACGATGGAAGTGGAAGCGGTGGATGAAGGCATCCTCGCGAAGATCCTCATTCCGAACGGCACCGAGAACGTGGCGGTGAACACAAAGATCGCGATCATCGCCGGCGAAGGCGAGGATGCGAGCGCTGCGGCTTCTGCTCCCGCCGCTGCGGCGGCCCCGGTGGCAGCGCCCGCTGCGGCAGCTCCGGCCGCCACGGTTCCTGCTGCACCCAAGACCGAAATCCCGGCCTATGATGCCGGCACGGAAGTGCCTGCCGGCGCCGAGATGGTGAAGATGACCGTGCGCGAAGCCCTGCGCGACGCCATGGCCGAGGAAATGCGCCGTGACGACAAGGTCTTCGTCATGGGCGAAGAGGTCGCGGAATATCAGGGCGCCTACAAGGTGACGCAAGGGTTGCTGCAGGAGTTCGGCGCCCGCCGCGTGATCGACACCCCGATCACCGAGCATGGCTTCGCGGGCGTCGGCGTCGGCGCGGCGATGACGGGCCTACGCCCCATCGTCGAGTTCATGACCTTCAACTTCGCGATGCAAGCCATCGACCACATCATCAACTCGGCCGCGAAGACGCTCTACATGTCCGGCGGCCAGCTTGGTTGCCCGATCGTGTTCCGCGGCCCGAACGGTGCGGCGGCGCGCGTGGCCGCGCAGCACAGCCAGGATTACGCGGCGTGGTATAGCCAGATCCCCGGCCTCAAGGTGATCCAGCCCTACACCGCCGCGGATGCGAAGGGCCTGTTGAAGGCCGCCATCCGCGACGAGAACCCGATCATCTTCCTTGAGAACGAGATCCTCTACGGCCAGTCCTTCGATGTGCCGAAGGTGGACGACTGGGTGCTGCCGATCGGCAAGGCCCGCGTCGCCCGCAGCGGCAAGCACGTCACGCTCGTCTCCTTCGGCATCGGCATGACCTACGCCATGAAGGCGGCGGATGCGCTGGCCGGCGAGGGCATCGAGGCGGAAGTCATCGATCTGCGCACCATCCGCCCGATGGATATCGCGACGGTCATCCGCTCCATCCAGAAGACCAATCGCTGCGTCGCCATCGAAGAGGGCTGGCCGCAATCGGGCGTGTGCTCGGAAATCGGCATGCGCATCATGGAAGAGGCCTTCGATTACCTCGATGCGCCGGTCATCCGCGTCACCGGCAAGGACGTGCCGATGCCCTACGCCGCGAACCTCGAGAAGCTCGCGCTTCCCACGGTGGCGGATGTCGTCGCGGCGGCCAAAGCCGTGCTGTATCGCTGAGCATCAGGATCGGGGAGAAAATCCATGCCCATCAACATCCTGATGCCCGCCCTCTCGCCCACGATGGAAAAGGGCAACCTCGCCAAGTGGCTGAAAAAAGAGGGCGATGCGATCAAATCCGGCGATGTCATCGCCGAGATCGAAACCGACAAGGCCACGATGGAAGTCGAGGCGGTCGATGAAGGCATTCTCGCGAAGATCGTCGTTCCGGCGGGCTCGCAGGACGTGCCGGTGAACCAGCTCATCGCGCT
>JALOTF010000019.1 GCA_025458025.1 Beijerinckiaceae bacterium
ATGTGCAGCCGAATTCCGGTTCACAGGCCAATCAGGCCGTGTTCCTCGCGCTGATGAAGCCGGGCGATACCTTCATGGGCCTGAACCTCGCGGCGGGCGGCCATCTCACGCATGGCGCTTCCGTGAACATGAGCGGCAAGTGGTTCAACGTGGTGCCCTACAACGTGAACCCGGAAACGCACCTGATCGACATGGAAGAGGTCGAGCGCCTCGCCCATGAGCACAAGCCGAAGGTCATCGTGGCCGGTGGTTCGGGTTATGCGCGTCACTGGGATTTCGAAGGCTTCCGCCGCATCTGTGATGCCGTGGGCGCGTATTTCATGGTTGATATCGCGCATTTCGCAGGGTTGGTCGCGGGTGGCTCGCATCCCTCGCCGTTCCCGCATGCACATGTCGTCACCTCGACGACGCACAAGACCCTGCGCGGCCCGCGCGGCGGCATCGTGCTGACGAACGATCCGGATATCGCCAAGAAGATCAACTCGGCGGTGTTCCCCGGCCTGCAAGGCGGCCCGCTGATGCATGTCATCGCGGCGAAGGCCGTGGCCTTCAACGAGGCTTTGCAGCCGGAATTCAAGACCTACGCCCATGCCGTGGTCGCCAACGCGAAGGCTTTGGCGGAGACGCTGAAATCCAAGGGCTTCGCGATCATCACCGGCGGCACGGATAACCATCTGATGCTGGTGGATCTGCGCCCGAAGAAGGTGACCGGCGTGGCCGCCGAGAAGGCTCTGGGCCGTGCGCACATCACCTGCAACAAGAACGGCATTCCTTTCGACCCCGAAAAGCCGATGGTGACGAGCGGTATTCGCCTCGGTTCGCCGGCGGCGACCTCGCGCGGCTTCGGCGTGGCGGAGTTCCAGCAGATCGGCAACCTCATCGCCGAGGTGATCGACGGCCTCGCCAAGAATGGCGAAGAGGGCAACGGCGCCGTGGAAGAGGCCGTGAAGGCCAAGGTTCATGCGCTGACGGCGCGCTTCCCGATCTATTGATTGCGTGCAGGCCGGCTTTTCACGGGAGCCGGCTTGACCTTTCGGCTTGTTTCAAACACCCAGAGACCGGGCCGCCAAGGCCCGGTTTTTCGTTGCGGATTGCCCCAATGCGTTGCCCCTTCTGTGGTTCCTTCGATACGCAGGTGAAGGACTCGCGCCCCGCCGATGATGGCGGCGCGATCCGTCGCAGGCGTGTCTGCACGGATTGTGGCGGCCGCTTCACGACCTTCGAGCGCGTGCAATTGAAGGAACTGATGGTGGTGAAGCGCTCGGGACGGCGCGTGCCGTTCGACCGCGACAAGCTCGCGCGCTCCATCGAGATCGCGCTCAGGAAGCGCCCCATCGATCGGGATCGGGTGGAGCGCCTCATCAACGGCATCGTGCGCGAACTCGAGAGCCAGTCCGAGGGGGAAGTGACGAGCGAGGGCATCGGCGCGCTGGTGATGGAGCGCCTGCGCCGGCTGGACCAGGTAGCCTATGTGCGCTTCGCCTCGGTCTACAAGAACTTCAACGCGGCCGAGGAATTCGGCGACATCCTGCGCGAATTGGGCCGCGAGGAAGCCTCCGGTGAAACCGCCGAGGATGGCGGATGATGCGAGCCTTGCGGGATGAAGCCTTCATGCGCGCGGCGATTGCGCTGGCGCGGCGGGGGGTGGGACGCACATGGCCGAACCCCTCGGTGGCCGCGCTGGTGGTCGATGAAAGCGTCGAGCCGCCGGTTCTGCGTGGGCGGGGCCGCACCGCTCACGGTGGTCGTCCGCATGCCGAAGCGAATGCCGTGGCCGAGGCCGGCGAGGGGGCTCGTGGCGCCACGATGTATGTCACGCTCGAACCCTGCGCCCGGCGCTCGCAGCGCGTGTTCGGGCCGTCCTGCACGGAGATCATTCTGGCGAGCGGCATCCGCCGCGTGGTGATCGGGGCGAGTGATCCATCGCCCTTCGCGAGCGGGGAGGGGACGGCGGCTCTGCGCGCGGCGGGGCTGGAGGTCGTGACCGGCATCTGCGAAGCTGAGGCGCGCGAGGTGACGCGCGGCCATTGCCTGCGGGTCTCCAGCCATCGGCCTTTCGTGACCCTCAAGCTCGCGCAGACGCAGGATGGCTTTGCGGGAACGGCGGACCGCCGACCGCTCGCCATCACGGGCGTGGAAGCGCAGGCCCATGTGCATCGCCTGCGGTCGATCCATGATGCGCTGATCACCGGCATCGGCACGGTGCTGGCGGATGATCCGCGTCTCGATGTGCGCCTGCCGGGCATGGCCGGGATGAGCCCGATGCGGGTGGTGTTGGATACGGAGGGCCGTATCCCGGCCCGCGCGCGCATCCTCTCGGAAGCCCCGACAGCGCCCGTGATGATTCTCTCCGCGAAGGAGCGGACTCATTTCCAGAGCCACTTGAATCAATCTGTGAGCGGCGCGAATCCATCTGCGAACGATGGTACACAGCCTGTTGAAATCCTTGGTATTCCTAAGGGCGAGGATGGGCATCTTGATCTTGCTGCTGCGCTCGGCGCACTGGCCGCGCGCGGCCTGACGCGCGTGATGGTCGAGGCTGGGCCGACCCTCGCCAACGCTTTCGCGAAGTCGGGTTTCATCGACCGGCTGGAGCTGCTCACGGGCGCGAACGCCATCGGCAACGGCTTTCCCGCCATCGGACCGGACCTTGCCGGATGGATCGCGAAGGCCCACCTCGGCAGCGAGCGGAAGCTCGGGCCGGACCGGCTCCAGATCTTCGAAGGGCAAGCCTGATGTTCACCGGCATCGTCACCGACATCGGAAAAGTGGAGCGTGTCGAAGGCGGCGCGAGCCTGAAGCGCCTGCGCATCGCCTGCTCATATGATCCCGCGACGATCGCCATCGGTGCCTCTATCGCATGTGCCGGCTGCTGCCTTACGGCGATTGCGGTGGGCGGCGAAGCGGGCAAGAGCTGGTTCGAGGTGGAGGCGGCGGCGGAGACTCTGCGCCTCACCCATGTGGGTACCTGGCAGGCGGGCACGCGCATCAATCTCGAACGTGCCCTGAAGATCGGCGATGAACTCGGCGGGCATATCGTGACCGGGCATGTCGATGCCCTCGCGGAGATTGTCGCCCGCGATGAGGTCACGCCGTCGGATGCCAACTGGGGTGCCACCGCGCGCTTCACGCTGCGCGCGCCGAAGCCGCTGCATCGCTTCATTGCGGCCAAGGGTTCGGTTTGTCTTGATGGCGTCTCGCTCACGGTGAATACGGTGGAGGATGATCTCTTCTCCGTGCTGCTTATTCCGCACACTTTGGCCATCACTACCTTCGGAACACGCAAGGCGGGCGAGCATATCCATCTCGAGATCGACATGATGGCGCGATACGCCGCGCGTCTGGCCGAGACCGCAAAGCTTGCCGAGACGGGAACAAGCGCCTAAACGCAAGCGCTCAGGATTTCAGGAGTTTCCCATGGCCGAGGCCAAGCGCCAGCAGGCGCCGATCACAGGCGCGCGCGGTGCCCATATCGTCGTCATCGAGGGGCGTTATTACGACGATCTCAATGACATGTTGCGCAATGGCGCCACGGCAGCCATTCATGCTGCCGGTGCCACGGCCGAGGTGATCACCGTGCCCGGCGCGCTGGAGATTCCCGTGGCCATGGCGATCCGCGCCCAGCAGGAGCCGAAGCCCGATGGATTCGTGGCTTTGGGCGTCGTCATTCGCGGTGAAACCACGCATTATGACATTGTATCCGTGCAGGCGAACCGCGCGCTGATCGACTACGCGACCAACCACGCCATGCCCTTCGGCAATGCCATCCTCACGGTGGAAAACGAGGCGCAGGCGGAAGCACGCGCCAACCCGGCCAAGGGCGATAAGGGGGGCGATGCCGCCCGCGCCGCGCTCACGCTGGTCTCTCTCAAGCGGGGAGCCGCGCGATGATCGAGGAAGGCAAGAAGATCCGCTCGCGCGATCGCTCGGTCAGCCGGGGCGAGAAGCGCGCTGCCGCGCGCCTTGCGGCCGTGCAGGCGCTCTACCAGATGGAAATCGCCGGCAAGGGCCTGAACGAGGTCTTCGCCGAATTCGAGAGCTTCTGGATGGGCCGGGAGATCGAGGGCGATCAATACAAGCCCGCCGAGGCCGCTCTGTTCCGCCACATTCTCGAAGGGGTGCTGAACGATCAGGTCGCGCTGGATCGCGCGGTGGATCGCATTCTCGAGGGCTGGCCGCTGAAGCGCATCGAGGCGATCATGCGCGCCACGTTGCGCGCCGGGGCTTTCGAGCTGAAGCACGGGCGGGATGTGCCGCCGAGAGTCATCCTCTCGGAATATGTCGATATCGCTTCGGCCTTCCTGGAGAAGGATGAGGTGGGCATGGTCAATGCCGTGCTCGACAAGCTCGCGCGGGATTATCGCGCCGAGGATCTGGCGAAGCCTGCGCCCACCCGCGAGGGCTGAGGCGCCATGGCCGGCGATGCGCCCGGTGAGTTCGAGCTGATTGCGCGCCATTTCGCGCCGCTCGCCGGTCCCGGTGCCTTCGGCCTCATGGACGACGCCGCGACCCTTGCTGTGCCCGCCGGCGAGAGCCTTGTGGTCACGAAGGATATGCTCGTCGAGGGCGTGCACTTCTTCGCCGAGGACGCCCCGGCTTCCATCGCGCACAAGGCTTTGGCCGTAAACCTCTCCGATCTTGCGGCGAAGGGCGCGAAACCGCTGGGGTTTCTCCTCGGTTTCGGGCGGACGCGGGCGCAGGATGAAGCGTGGTGCGCCGGTTTTGCTTCCGGCCTCGCGGCCTTGTCGGGCGCCAGCGGCTGCGTGCTGATGGGCGGGGACACGGTGAATGCACCCGCCCTCACGCTGTCGGTCACCGCCTTCGGCACGGTGCCGCGAGGGCGCATGGTGCCCCGGCAGGGCGGTGAGCCGGGTGATCTCGTCTATGTCTCCGGCACCATCGGCGATGCGGCTCTGGGCCTCGCGCTGCGGCTCGCGCCAGATGCGCCATGGGCGGCTGCGATGACGGCGGAGCGACGCGATGTCCTGCTTGATCGCTACCTTCATCCGCAGCCGCGCAACGCGCTTGCCCCCGCTTTGCTCGCCCATGCCCGCGGCGCGATGGATGTCTCCGATGGCCTCGTGGGCGATGCGGACAAGCTCGCGAGCCGTCTGGGTGGACGCTTCGAGATTGACAGGGTGCCGCTTTCCGAGGCGGCGCTCGCGGCCCTAAGTGCTAAGCCGGACCTGATCGAGACCATCCTCACCGGCGGCGATGATTACGAGATCCTCTGCGTCATCCCGCCGGATCAATCTTTGATCTTCGAAGCGGCGGCGCGCGAAGTAGGGGTGCTAGTCACGCGCATCGGCGCGCTGGAAGCGGCAGGCAGCATGCGTCTTTGGTGCAACCCTGATGGTCGCGAACGGCGCTTCACGCGGCGCGCCTATGCGCATAGTTTCGGGACGCAAGAATCCTGAAGGATACCCCAATGGCCCATGATGATGCGCTTGCGAAGCGCAATGCGCTCGTGCTGTCCGGCGCACAGGCGCTGGCAGGGGCAAATGCCTCGGTGGTCTTCGCCACAGGTGCGCTGGTCGGAGCCTCGCTGGGCCCGTCACCGGCCTGGGCCACGGCTCCCACGACTACCTTCGTGCTGGGAACGGCTTTGGCCACCATGCCTGCGGCCTATCTGCTCCGAACGCTCGGGCGTCGTGCGGCCTATCAATACGGCGCGGCCATGGGCGTGCTCGCGGGGCTGCTCGCGGCCTATGCCGTGCGCGAAGGCTCTTTCGCGCTCTTCATGCTCGCAACCGCCCTGTGCGGCTGCTACCAGGCCTTCGTGGTGAACTATCGCTTCGGCGCCACGGATAATGCGAGCCCCGTTTTCCGCCCCAAGGCGATCGCCTGGGTGCTGGCCGGTGGAATCGCAGCCGCTTTCGTGGGGCCGCAATTGGTGATCCACACGAAGGATATGCTCGCACCCTACACCTTCATGGCGAGCTATATCGGGCAGGCCGCAGTTGCAGGTCTTTCGATCTCGCTGCTCTTCTTTTTCCGCAACGCGCCAGCGCCCGCTCCGGGCTCGCAGGAGCCTGCGCGACCCTTGCGCGAGATCCTGAAATCACGCCGCCTGAAGCTCGCCATCGGCATCTCGGCGATTGCGCAGGCGCTGATGAACTTCATCATGACCGCGACGCCGCTGGCGATGATCGGCTGCTTCCACACGACTACCGATGCGACATTGGCCATCCAGTGGCATATCGTCGGCATGTTCCTGCCGGGCTTCTTCACCGGCCCGCTGATTGCGCGCTTCGGCGTCTACAAGGTGATCGCGGCAGGGCTTATCCTGCTGGCCCTGTGCGGAATTGTGGGGCTCTCGGGCATCACGATCGCGCATTTCAACACGGCGCTGGTCCTGCTGGGCATCGGCTGGAATTTCGCCTTTGTCGGAGCTTCCGCCGTGGTGGCCGAGGGGCAGAAGCCGGCAGAGCGCAATCTGGTGCAGGGCTTCACGGATCTTGTGATCTTCTCGGTGACAGCGCTTGCTTCACTCTCCTCCGGCAAGCTGCTGGCAGGTTTCGGCTGGACGAGCCTCAACATCGCGCTGTTCCCGTTCGTGGCGGCGGCTTTGGTGATGGTTTTCTTGCTGCTGCGCGACTCCCGGAAGCCCGCTACGGCCTGAGCACCGGCATTCCCGGTCGATAACCCCGGCATTACCCGGATTGGGGGCTTGGAGAAGGGCTTGAAGCTTTGTAAACCCGTGCCCAACCCGCAGGACCGGACTGTGGCAGGGGGCTTCGTTCGGGGGATCTGCGGAGAACAAGAACACTTCGAGTGAAACGCGGAACGGGCACGACATGACACCACTTCTCGTGATCATCGCGCTGGGGGCGCTCTCCATCCTTTATGCCGTCATCACCATCAACCAGGTGATGAGCAAGGATGCGGGCAGCCAGCGCATGCAGGAAATCGCCGCCGCCGTTGCGGAAGGCGCACAGGCCTATCTCAACCGCCAGTACAAGACGATCGCGCTTGTGGGCGTGGTGATCTTTGGCGGCACCTGGATGCTTCTGGGCCTGCCGGTCGCTATCGGCTTCCTGATCGGTGCGGTGCTCTCGGGCGCGGCCGGCTATATCGGCATGAACGTCTCGGTTCGTGCCAATGTGCGCACGGCGCAGGCGGCGATGCAGAGCCTCGCGGGCGGCCTTGATCTTGCCTTCAAGGCGGGTGCGGTCACCGGCATGCTCGTGGCGGGCCTCGCGCTCCTTGGCGTTGCGGTCTACTACATGATCCTTACGCAGTTCATGGGCCATGCTCCGGCGAGCCGCACGGTGATCGATGCGCTGGTGGCGCTCGGCTTCGGTGCGTCGCTGATCTCGATCTTCGCGCGCCTCGGCGGCGGCATCTTCACGAAGGGCGCTGACGTGGGCGCTGACCTCGTGGGCAAGGTGGAAGCCGGCATCCCGGAAGATGACCCGCGCAACCCGGCCGTGATCGCCGATAACGTGGGCGACAACGTGGGTGACTGCGCCGGCATGGCGGCCGACCTCTTCGAGACCTACGCCGTGACGCTCGTCGCCACGATGGTTCTCGCGGCGATCTTCTTTGCCGGTCAGGCGAACCTGACCAGCGCGATGATCTACCCGATGATGATCGGCGGCGTGTGCATTCTCACCTCGATCATCGGCTCGTATTTCGTGAAGCTCGGCGCCAATGGCTCGATCATGGGCGCGCTCTATAAGGGCCTCATCGCGACCGGCGTGCTCTCCATTGGTGGCCTGTGGGTCGCCACGCAATACACCATCGGCTGGGGCTCCATCGGCAAGGTCGCCGGGCAGGACATCACCGGCGGCGCGCTTTTCCTTTGCGGCCTCGTGGGTCTCGGCGTAACGGCGGCGATCGTTTGGATCACCGAATATTACACCGGCACGGGCATGCGCCCGGTCAACTCCATCAGCCAGGCCTCGGTGACCGGCCACGGCACGAACGTCATCCAGGGCCTCGCGGTGTCGCTGGAATCGACGGCGCTGCCGACCATCGTGATCGTCGCGGGCGTGATCCTCACCTACAACCTCGCGGGCCTCTTCGGCACGGCGATCGCCACGGCCTCGATGCTCGGCCTCGCCGGCATGATCGTGGCGCTCGATGCCTTCGGTCCGGTGACGGACAATGCCGGCGGCATCGCTGAAATGGCGGGCCTTCCGAAGGAAGTGCGCAAGTCGACCGACGCGCTCGATGCGGTGGGCAACACCACGAAGGCGGTCACCAAGGGCTATGCGATCGGTTCAGCGGGCCTCGGCGCGCTCGTGCTCTTCGCGGCCTATAACTACGACCTGCAATACTTCATCGCGGAAGCGAACAAGGCCGGCTCGACCGCGTTCCCCTATTTCAAGGGCATCGGCGCGATCGATTTCGGCCTCGCCAATCCCTATGTCGTGGTGGGCCTGCTTCTTGGCGGCCTGATCCCCTACCTCTTCGGCGGCATCGCGATGACGGCCGTGGGCCGTGCGGCCGGCGACGTGGTGGTGGAAGTGCGCCGCCAGTTCAAGGAGAAGCCGGGCATCATGGACGGCACCGAGAAGCCGGATTATGCCCGCGCGGTCGACATGCTGACCAAGGCCGCCATCCGCGAGATGATCATCCCCTCGCTGCTGCCGGTTCTGGCGCCCGTCATCATCTTCTTCGGCGTGAACGCCATTGCCGGCAAGGCGCAGGCCTTCGCGGCGGTGGGCGCGATGCTGCTGGGCGTGATCGTCACGGGCCTCTTCGTCGCGATCTCGATGACCTCGGGCGGCGGCGCCTGGGACAACGCGAAGAAGTCCTTCGAGGATGGCTTCGTGGACCAGGATGGCGTGCGCCACATGAAGGGCTCGGATGCCCACAAGGCCTCCGTGACCGGCGATACCGTCGGCGACCCCTACAAGGATACTGCCGGCCCGGCCGTGAACCCGGCCATCAAGATCACGAACATCGTGGCTCTGCTGCTGCTTGCGATCCTCGCGCACTAACCAGCGCCACAGCGATAAAAAAGAACCCGCGGAGTCAGCTCCGCGGGTTTTTCGTTTCCGGATCGGGGTAGGCGAAGGCCAGCTGCTCCGTGATCGAAGCGATATTACACCGCGCTCTGGCCGAGGCGACGGAAAATGCCGCCGAGGAAGCTCGCCTCTTCGCCGCCCGTGGGGGTGGTGCGCGAGATGAAATCGAACACCACGCCATCCTTCAGGCCGTAATCGGCGATGCGCGCGACCTTGTTCTTGCCGTCGAGATAGATCGCGATCACGCGTTGATCGGTGATGCGGTCATTGAGCACGAGAACCGGGCGGCTCACCTTCTGCGAGATGTAGTAATAGGTCTGCCCGCCCACGGTGGAGGTGGTGGAGGGCGTGCCCATCACCAGCAGCACCTGTTCGGCCGAGGAGCCGACCTTGATCTGCGCCAGCGCCTTCTCATCCAGCACATAGCCGCGCTGGCCAATGCCCTGATCCGTGCAGGCGGCACTCGCGAGCAGCAGGGCCGCGATGGCCGAGGCGCCGGCGAGGCGAGGCAGGGTGCGGATCGTCATGCGTCAACTCCATTCGGTCAGAACGTCGGGCCGGGCCCGCAGGTTGTGGCCATGGATGCCCGTTTCAGCCGCGAAAGACAATCGTTCGATTGCGGAGAAATGAAGATTGAAAATCGGCGCGGCCTCCGTCACAAGCGGCGGACAAGGCGGCTCATTCGCCCACCGGCCGCTTCCCAAAGCAGGATTTCATGTTCGGCTGGCTCTTTCGCTCCCGTTCCGCGCCCGATGTGGCGAAGCTGTTCCACGATATCGCGAATGCCGCGCGCAACCCGGTCGCCTATCGCGAGCATGGTGTCGCGGATACGTTCGAAGGCCGTTTCGAGCGGCTCGCGCTGGTAACAACCCTCGTGCTGCGCCGTCTCTCCGCCTTGCCCGCACCGGCCGAGGTCGTGGGGCAGGGGGTGGTGGACCAGCTTTTCGCGCATCTCGATGACGGTTTCCGCCGGGCCGGCGTGGGAGATCTTTCGGTGGGCAAGAAGGTGAAGGCGCTGGCACAGGGCTTCTATGGCCGCGCCAAAGCCTATACCGAGGCGCTGGATTCTGGTGAAGAAGCGCAGTTGCGTGCAGTGCTTGCCCGCAACCTCTACGGTTCGGAGAAGACCGCAGAGGACGTGCCGGCCGGATTGCTGGCGGAGATCGAGGGGCTCATCGCGGCACTGGAAAAGAAAGATCTCGCAGGGCTTCTTGCGGGTCGCGTTCTGGCGGGAGGTGAGGCATGAGCAAATCCAAGGCACCCGCGAAGCTTCCGGCTCTGCCCTATACCGAGCCGCTTTCGGTGATGACGCTGAAGGGCGAGACGCATCTCGTGCTGAAGCCTGATGCCGAAATCCGCGCGCGCATTGCCAAATTCGCCGGGCTTCACGCGCTAGACAGCTTCGTGGCCAACCTCATCCTGCGCCCCAAGCATGATGGCTCGGTGGAGATCACCGGCCAGGTCGAGGCCGATACGCAGCCGATCTGTGTGGTCACGCTCGAACCCTTCGCGGATCATGTCTCCGAGCCGGTGGAGGCCCTCTTCTCGCCGCCGGAGGTGCTCGCGCGCCTTGTCGAGGAACTGGAGGAAGAGGACGAGGACGCGCCGATCGACGGCAGCCCCGAATTGCCGGACGAGATCGTCAACGGCCAGATCGATCCGGCGGCGCTCGCCGTGGAGTTCCTGATCCTCGGGCTCGATCCCTATCCGCGCAAGCCGGATGCGGATTTTCCGGAGATGAAAGTGGGTGAGGACACAATTTCGCCCTTCGCAGCGCTCAAGGCGCTGAAAACGGATGAGGGCAAGGGCTGAACACCCCCGCTTCGCGCTTGCCAGCGACGTCCGCGCATTCTAATCGATCCCACCGGCCGCGCGGGGGCTTCCCGTTTGCCGGTTCGCGAGCCGGCGGTTCGGCCGGCTGAGGAGTGAACACCGGATGAGCGACGAGGCCCAGGCTCCCGAACCGCGCAAGAGCGGGCGCGCCCTGCGCATTTCGCTCGATGCGATGGGAGGGGATTTCGGCCCCTCGGTCACCGTGCCGGGCGCAGCCATTGCGCTGGAGCGGCACCCGGATTGCGAATTCCTGCTCTTCGGCCGCGAGAGCGAGATCAACGCCGAACTCGACAAGCATCCCGCCCTGAAGGCCCGTGCGCGTGTGATCCACACCTACACCGTGGTCTCCATGGACGAGAAGCCCAGCCAGGCTTTGCGCCACGGCCGCTACAAATCCTCGATGTGGATGGCGATTGACGCCGTGCGCAAGGGCGAGGCGGATGTGTGCTGCTCCGCGGGCAATACCGGTGCGCTGATGGTGATGGCCCGTTTCTGCTTGCGCATGATGCCGGGCATTGATCGGCCAGCGCTCGCCTGCATGTGGCCCACCGCGCGCGGCGAGAGCATCGTGCTTGATGTCGGCGCCTCCATTGGTGCTACCGCCGAAAATCTCGTGGACATGGCGATCATGGGTTCGGCCATGGCGCGCATCGTCTTCGATCTTGAACGCCCGACGGTCGGTTTGCTCAATGTCGGCGTCGAGGAGATCAAGGGCGTCGAGCAGGTGAAAGAGGCGGGCTCCATCCTGCGAGAGGTCAACCTGCCGAACATGAACTATATCGGCTTCGTCGAGGGCGACGATATCGGCAAGGGCCGCTCGGATGTGGTGGTTACCGAAGGTTTTGCGGGCAATATCGCGCTGAAAACCGCCGAAGGCACCGCGAAGCAGATTGGCGACTACCTGAAAAGCGCCATCCAGTCCTCGCTGCTCGCGAAGATCGGCTACCTCTTCGCACGCGGCGCCTTCAATGCGCTGCGTCAGAAGATGGACCCGCGCCGCGTGAATGGGGCCGTGTTCCTCGGCCTTAACGGCGTGGTGGTGAAAAGCCATGGCGGCACCGATGCCCTCGGTTTTGCGAGCGCCGTGGATGTGGCCTATGACATGGCAAAATATGACCTGATGGCGAAGATTGGCACGGCTCTGGCCGAACGTGGCGAATGGATTTTGCCCGGTGCCTCCTCTGCCATGGTCGAGAACCGTGCCGATGAAAACTCGGCCGATAAGGAAACAGGACCAGCCTGATGCGTCGCTCGCGGATTGCCGGCGTGGGGAGCTATCTGCCCGCGCGCATCGTCACCAATGCCGAACTCGCGGCCCGGATGGAGACATCCGACGACTGGATTCGCCAGCGCACCGGCATTGGCCAGCGCCACATCGCGGCGGAAGGCGAAACCACCAGCATGCTCGCGCTCAAGGCGGCCGAGGCAGCGCTCGCCCATGCGGGGCTCACCGCGCAGGATATCGACCTCATCGTGCTGGCAACGGCCACGCCCGATTACACCTTTCCCTCCACCGCCACGCAGGTGCAGGCCGCGCTTGGCATCACCCATGGCGCGGCGTTCGATGTCGCGGCGGTCTGCTCCGGCTTCGTCTATGCGCTGACGGTCGCAGACAAGTTCATCGCCTCGGGCAGCAACAAGCGCGCGCTGGTCATCGGCGCCGAGACCTTCTCGCGCATCCTCGATTGGGAAGATCGCACCACGGCCGTGCTGTTCGGTGATGGTGCTGGCGCTGTGGTGCTGGAAGCCGTGGAAGGCAAGGGGGATGCCTCGGATACGGGCGTGCTCACCACGCATCTGCGCTCCGATGGTCGCCACCGCGCGAAGCTTTATGTCGATGGCGGGCCGTCCACCACCGGCACTGTCGGCCATCTGCGCATGGAGGGCCGCGAGGTCTTCAAGCATGCGGTCGGCATGATCACCGATGTGATTGTCGATGCCTTCGCCGCCACCGGCTTTTCTGCCGAAACCATCGACTGGTTCGTGCCGCATCAGGCCAACCAGCGGATCATCACGGCGAGTGCCGACAAGCTCGGTATTCCCATGGAGAAGGTGGTTCTCACGGTGGACCGGCACGGCAATACATCCGCCGCTTCCATTCCGCTCGCCTTCGATGCAGCCGTGCGCGACGGGCGCATCCAGCGCGGCGATGTGGTTCTCGTCGAGGCGATGGGCGGTGGTTTCACCTGGGGTTCGGCGCTTTTCCGCTTTTAGGATTAGGACACAAAGGGGTTGCGGCTTGACCCTGCGACCGTTTGTCAATACCCTCGGGAAATCAGCAGGATAGATTTGTAGTATCTGTGCCGTGTTTCGAGGCTGGCGATAAGAAAAAATTAAGGGGCCGCCTAGATTTCGGCCATTCGAGGGAGTGTACTATGGCAGGTCGCACCATCACGCGGGCCGATCTCTGCGAGTCTGTTTACCAGAAGCTCGGCCTCAGCCGGGCCGAATCGGCCGAGCTCGTTGAAACGGTGCTGAAGGAAATCAGCGACACGCTGGTTTCGGGCGAAACCGTGAAGCTCTCTTCCTTCGGTTCCTTTATCGTCCGTGAGAAGGGCGAGCGCATCGGGCGCAATCCCAAGACGGGCGTTGAAGTGCCGATCACCCCGCGCCGTGTGCTGGTTTTCAAGCCGTCCAACGTCATGAAGGCACGGATCAACGGCGACGAAGCCGCCAGCGAAGATTGATCTCCAGCAAATTCTCCCCGACTTTTTTCATTAGACTGATTGGCCTACTTGCCATGTCCGCTTGTTCGCGGGCAAGACAAGGAGTTGGTATTCCACGCGTTTCGGCACCCGGGGAGAGGGGCTGATGGACAAGGCACCTGATGCCTACCGCACGATCAGCGAAGTGGGCGATGATCTCGACATCGCGCAACACGTGCTGCGGTTCTGGGAAACCCGTTTCCCGCAGATCAAGCCGCTGAAACGCGGCGGCGGTCGTCGTTACTATCGCCCAGATGATGTCGAATTGCTCAAGGGCATCCGGCATCTGCTCTATCGCGAGGGCTACACGATCAAGGGTGTCCAGCGCATCCTGAAGGAGCAGGGCGCCAAGGCCGTGCAGGCCGTGGGCCGCGCTGGGTCGCTCGTGCCGGGGCTCGCGCCTGCTTCGCCCGAGGATGCCTATGACGAGGTCGTGCCATCCCCGTCGGCAGCCTATCAACCGCCTGCGCCATCGCCGGTCTACGAGCCCGTGGCACCGCCAGTAGCGGTGACTGCGCCGGTTCTCCGACCGGTCACGGCAACGCCGGTACTCCTTCCGTTTGACGCGCCGTCGCAGCCCGCCATAGCCGCGCGGATGGATGACGGGCAGGTCTCCTTCACCCGTGGTGGATTGGGCGCACGCCCGGCCTTCGCACCGGTGGAAGACCGGATGGAACCCGCTGCGTCACCGGTTGTTCTGGAAGGCAATGCGGCCCGGCAGGCGCTTCTCGAAGCCTTGGGCGAACTCGAGAGCGCGCGCGCTGCGATCGGCCGTGTCCTGTCAACGCGGGATCGGCTCAGCGGCGATTGACTGCGCGCTTTTTCAGCGCGCCGCTCGCCCGTTAGCCCGGAATAACACCGGCATTCTTTAGCATTCGGCGCAGCAGGCCGCGCATCGGCTCGAAGCGGAAAGTCACAGTCTTCACGCCTGCTGGCAGGATGACCGCGCGGAAGATGCCGTTGGCGCGCAGAACGGGCGTGGATTTCCCGTCGATCTCGGCAAACCACCAGGGATGCCAGATGTCGTTCAGTAGCAGCACGCCGCCGCGTGCGGCATCGGTTTCCACCGTGATCTCGGTATTGGTGTAATGCGTGATCCGCGCCGAACCGCCGACACGCGTACGCGGCAGGGGCAGCGAGGTGCGCTCGATATAGGCCACGCGGCGGAAATCCGTGCCCGGCCATTCCCCGAATTGCAGCAGGCGGGTCTGGTCGACGATCTGCGCCTCGTTCACCACCATCACGCGGGGAAGGGCATCCGGATTCTCGTAAATGTAGGCGTCCTTAGTGCGGGTCACCAATGGCAACGGATTGGCGCGCAGCCGCGGATCAACTTCGGCGATGGGCGCGCCGATAGCAATGAAGCGCAGGCCCATCAGGTTTGCGAAAGGCGAACGGTAGGATGGGAAGAGCGGGGCAAAGTTATGCTGGTCGACGCCAGCCACCTGGTCGCCTGCGCCCGTCGCCGCAGCGTAATGCTTCAGCCGCAGCGGGTTGTAGCCGAGCGTGTTCTCGAAGCCGTGCACAAGCCCGAGATTCGGCCAGTGGAAGCCGAGGCCCGCAATTTCCACGCGGTCGCGACGCGTACCATCGGCCACAATCAGCTTCTTCAGGGCGAGGATTGTCTCATTCCCGGTATCGAGGCGCATCGCGTCATATTCGGCGACGGGCAGGCCGGTTGAATCATTCGGGCGCATGTTCCAGCCGAAATCAGTCAGCAGGAGCGCGGCAAAAGCCGTGGCTGCCACCACAGGCCGGCGCATGGCAATGGGCCGGATCAGCAGCACCACAGTGAGAGTCACGGTCACGAAAGCCAGCGCAATCAGGATATCCGGACCGGCCTGCTTGAGCTTGCCGAGCCAGATCGCCATGCCGAGCGCACCGGCAAAGCCGATGCCGACAAGCCCGGCGAGCGCCAGCAATGCGCTCCGGCCGATCTCCTCGCCGCGGCGGATCAGGTGATCAATCCCGAAGCCCGCGAGGAAGGCACCCAGCGCGCCCACGAGAAACAGCGAATCCGCCGGGCGCCGGAATAGCGAGACCCCCGGCAGGGCGTGGTAGAGCACACCGAAGAGCGGAGTGTATTGGCCCAAAGCGTAGAGGATCATCACCACGAACATGACGCCGAGCACCATGAAGCGATGCCCATAGGCTCGACGCGATGTGAGCCACAGGACGATGCCCGCCAGTGGCAGCACGCCCATGTAGAAATTCGCCATGTTCCGGGCGACCACAAGGCTCACGATATAGGGCCAGTGGACGCTGGGCGCGCCCCAGAAATTCTCGGACGGTCCGATGGTGCCAAACAGGTTCCCAACCAGCAGCGTCAGCAGGCTGGACGGGTGGAGAGACCCCATTTCCGCTTCGGCAATGGTGAAATGCGGACGATTCGATTCCCCCGCGAAACTCAGCACCATGATGGTCGGCACGATGATGATCGCAAAACCAACGAGCGTGCCCATCGCCAGCGGCTTCACGGTGGCACGGAAGCGCGCAAGGAAGGCGCCTCCCGTCACCCAATAGGCGACGACATAGCCCGCGAGCGCCAGCAGCGTGAGGAAAGCCACCTGATCGGGATCAAGGGCAGTGAGTGCCGCAAACAGGCCCGCAAGCGCACCGTAGCGCGCTGAGCCGAGGCGCAGGCCGCGCTCCAGCATCCACAAGGCCCAGGGGAAGTAGATGAGCGAGAAGATCTGCCCCGTATGCTGGATGCGCCACGAGGCCGCCCCGCCATAAGCGAAGGCGATGGCCGCGACGAGCGCAGCCGCCGGATGCCAGCGTCTGTCGCGCCCGAATCCCAGCACGCCGAACGCGCCGAAGAGCAGGCCGAGGAAGGTCACGGCATCCACCATCTGCATGGTGGGGTTTGGCGTCAGAAACGCCAGCAGGAGATGCGGGGGCGAGAAGATCAGCGATTGCGGATCGGCAATCTGCGGGTGGCCACCAAACACGAACGGGGCCCAGAAGGGGCTCTCGCCGCGATGAATGGATTGCGCCAGAAACACCATCTGCGCGTGGAAATGCGCCTTCGCATCCCACGGAATGGTGACAGTGCCGGAAAGCCACGGCCAGGCAAGGCCAGCCCAGACGATGACCAGAAGGCCGGAAACCGCGAGCCATGTGCGGGCATCATCCCCCGGTGGAACAACCGGCGGGTAGGTGATGCGCGGAAGAGGGACCGTCGAAAGGTCCCTCTCCGTATCAGGAGATTTCTGGAGCATGGTTCCCCCTCACGCTCACCGAAAGCCAGCCTTGTGTGGCTGGTCAGTCCGTCAGCGGCGCATGCGCCACCATCGCATCGAAATCGATGAAATGGCCCGCGCGGTCGCGCTTGGAGGCGAGGTAGCGCACATTTTCGGCCGTCGGGCGACCGTAGGCGCGGTTGTCGGCCACGACTTCGAGACCCGACGCCTTGAGCGCACCGATCTTCTCGGGGTTGTTGGTCATCACGCGGACGCTCGTCACGCCGAGCTTGCGCAGCATTTCGGCCGCGAAGTCGAAGCGACGCTGGTCGAGGCCGAAGCCCAGAACCTCGTCGGCGTCATAAGTGTCCCAGCCCTGCGACTGGAGCTTATAGGCGCGCATCTTGTTGGCGATGCCGTTCCCGCGGCCTTCCTGATCGAGATAGAGCAGGATGCCACCATCGGCCTGCGCCATCTTCTGAACGGTGCCGCGCAGCTGGTCGCCGCAATCGCATTTCAGCGAGCCGAACAGGTCGCCCGTGAGGCAGGCCGAATGCATGCGGATGGCCACCGGCTTCGCGAAATCCGGCTTTCCGACGATGATCGCCACCTGATCGCGCAGGCCTTCGCCGCCGCGGAACACGACAAACTCGGTCTCGGCCGCGAATTCCAGCGGAACCGGCGCGCGGCCGACGATCTGGATCGCCTTGACCTGCGCCGCACGATAATCGCGGATATCCTTCAGCGAGACGCGCATGATATCGCTCGTCAGCGTCGAAGCGGCCACCGGAATGGCATAAACCGCCGGGGTGAGGAGCGCGAGGCGCGCCAGCTCGATGGAGCCTTCATCCAGCGCGCCGGTGGGCGAAACCGGGGCATCGATGCGGGCATCGATCTTGAGTGCGAGCGTTTCCACGCGCACCGCATCCGGCACGGGGAAGGCCACAATGCCGGCCTGCTGGCGATCTAGCCCCAGACGGCGCAGGCGCGCAGCGGGGATGATGAGCCGGGCGCGGCCCGGGGCGAGGGTATCAAGGCCTTCCGCGATCCGCTGGGTCAGCGCATCCACCAGGAGCACCACGAGGGCTTCATCCCCCTCCACCACAGCGACGGGGCGACCCGCGCGGAATTCGGCAATAGCGCGATCGACGGCGCGCTCGTCTGCAGTGTCGAAAAGGCCTAGAACTTCAGCAACCTTGCTCATTTCACTTCCAATCAGTCCATGTTTACGGTCTTTTCGACGGAGGAATTCCGTCGGATGGACACCGTGTTCTCATTCGGTGGTGGCACTTATCACCAGCGAAGATGAACGCAGCCTGTCTGGCCGTTCACCTTGTTTAAAATTCCTTGCCTTTGGCGGCGGGGTCCCTTCAGAACGAAATTCTGTGTTCTTCCGTGGGCCGCTTCCGGGCGGAGAAAGCACCATGTCTCCCTCTACGCGCCAACCTGCCGATCCGTTTGTTTTTTTTCGTCCGAACCTGCCGGATCGTCCATTCATCGTGGCGCAGCTCGGCCAATCGCTGGATGGGCGTATCGCCACTGTCACCGGTGACAGCAAATATATCGGCAGCCGGCCGTCGCTCGCGCATCTCCACGCCATCCGCGCGCATGTGGATGCGGTGGTGGTGGGAATCGGAACCGTGCTCGCCGATGATCCCAAGCTGAACGTGCGCCTATGCGCGGGGCCGAACCCGGCGCGAGTCGTGATCGATGCGAAAGGCCGCCTTCCCGCCACCGCTCAATGCCTCGATGGCGCGGATGGCGCGCGGCGCGTGGTTCTGCGCGGCCCCGAGGCGAAGGGCGAGGCGCTGCCGGCGGGTGTGGAGGTTCATGTTCTGCCGGTGAATACCGCCGGGCGATTCGACCTTCCGGAACTCGCGCGCGCGCTCCGCAACGTCGGTTTCGAGCGCGTGCTGCTGGAAGGCGGAGCCTCGATGATCTCACAGGCCATCGATGCGGGCATCGTGGACCGGCTGCATCTCATGGTCTCGCCGGTGCTCATCGGTTCGGGCCAGCCCGGTCTTGAGCTGCGGCCGGTGCAGCTTCTTGCCGAGGCGATGCGGCCTAAGGTCGAGGTGATTGTGCTCGGCGAGGGCGAGGTGTTATTTGATTGCGACTTAAGTCGAAGGGAGAGGGATTGAGCATGGCGACGGGACGCGAACCGCAATCCTATTCCGGCGCCCAGAAGGCGCTGCACTGGATCATCGCTTTGATGATCCTGATCATGATCCCCATCGGCTTTTACATGGTCGATCGTGGCGAGAAGACCAATTTCGACGCCCTCACCAACACGCTCTACACCAACCACAAGACCTTCGGCTTCGTGGTGCTGATGCTGGTCGCCCTGCGCATCGTCATCCGCCGCCGGCGAGGCGTGCCGGCACCGGTTTCCACGCTCACGCCCTTCGAGCGTTTCGCCTCCGAAGCGGTGCACAGGGCCTTGTATGGCCTCATGATTGTCGTGCCACTGCTGGGCTGGGCGGGTGTCTCGGCCTATCCCGCCCGGGGCATCCTGTTCGGCCTCTCGCTGCCGCCGATCGCGCCGGTGAACGAGACGCTCGCGAAGGTCTTGCTCGAGCTTCACGGCTGGGCGGCTCTCGCCATGGTCGCGCTGATTGCCGCGCATTTCGGCGGCGCGATGATGCATATGATCGTGAAGAAGGATGGCGTCGTGCGCCGGATGATGCCCGGCGTCTGAGGCTCAGAGCGTCCGGCTCATCCGCTGATAGAGGCGGCCATCTTTTTCATAGCGTTCCCCCTCGGGCTCAAGGCCCGCGCGGAGATAGATCGCCAGCGCATTCACTCGCGCATTGCACCAGAAGATGCGCCCGCCACGCCGGCGCGCTTCCTCAATCAGTGCAGCGAGAAGCCACGTGCCGATGCCCCGACCCTGCCAGGCGGGAAGCGTCGCGAATTTCCGCAATTGCACCCGCTCACCCTCGGTGAACAGGCTCGCGACGCTCACCACCATGCCCTCGGCCTCGATGGCCCAATGCGAGCCCTCGGCATCGTTCGCGATGCGCACGATATCGATGGGCTCGCCGGGATGCAGCCCCGCCACGCGCACGGGCAGGATTTCCGCAAGCGTTGCGGCGCGAACGAGGAGGGGCGGGAGGGCGTTCATCAAGCCTTCGTGGCGAGAATATCCGTGTGGCCGGTCTTCATGCGCGAGCCCTTCTGGTCGCCCATGGAGGTGCGCCAGAACAGCCAGTCATTCGCGCCATTGTCGGCGATCAGCCCGGTTTCCATCACGGCGCCATGCAGGCCCTTCAGAAGCTCGGTCTTCAGCGCGATATCCGAAGGTTTGAGCACCCACGGCGTATCGGCCGTTTCAACGCCGTAGCCTTCCTCGCGCAGAATCCGCGCGAGCGTGCCGGCGGCCAGCGGTCCCTCGGCCGGCCCGAAGCCCTTGTCGCGCTTCTGGTGGATCTTGAAGGCGTTGATCATGCCCCAATCGAAGGGATGCGCGGGGACGAAGTCATCGTCGCCGTTATAGGTCAGCACCGTGTAGAAGATGGCGGGCGTGGTCTTCAGCGCCTTCACGAAGCGGCGCATCCAGGGCTCGGAGATAAGGTCAAACAGGGCCGAGGCCGTGACGATATCGACCTCGCCCGAGATGACCTTCTCGAGTTCGGTGTTGAGGTCCGCGATGCGGAAGGTGATGCCGATATTCTTGCCATCCTTCACGAGCACGAGGTTGTCGCCAATGGCCTTGGCCTCATCCGCCCATTCGGTCAGCACCTTGGCGGCGCGCTCCAGCAGGGCGGGATCGTAATCCACCAGCGTCCATTCCTGGTTTGGTCCGAGGGCAGGGGCGGTGGCGCGCAGGTTCGAGCCCGTGCCGCAGCCGAGATCGGTGATGCGCAACACGTCACGCCCCTCCACGCGCTTCGCGAGGTTCGCGAGCAGTTCGGCGGAACGGGAGCGATGGTCGGCAGGCTCACGCAGAGCCAGCCAATCGGCGGAGAAACCCATGGTCAGGCGCCTTTCGAGGCAGGGGAAACGAGTTCGGGAGCGCTGTGCGCAAGGTTTTGTAGCGCGGCAGCGATGATGCGGGCCGTATCCTCCCAGCTCGGGAGATTCTGGCCCGCGCGATGGGCGGCCTCGGCGAGGCTCGCACGCAGAGAGGGGTCGGCAAGGGCGTCATCCAGCGCCTTGCGCAGGGCGGAAACGTCACCCGGCGGCACCTTCAGGCCAGCGCCATCCGGCACGGTTTCGCTGGCAGCTCCGCCTGTCGTAGTGACGATGGGAAGCCCGCGCTGGAGGGCCTCGCTGAGCACCATGCCATAGCCTTCGAACAGCGAGGACATAACAAAAAGATCAGCCGATTCAAAAAGCTGGTCGAGATCGCGATCCGGAACCGCCCCCAGAAGCTGGATATGGTCATCGAGGCCGGAGAGGCGGATCTGGTCGCGCAGGGCATTCACGGTTTCGAGGCTGCGCGCCGTGCCGGCAATGCGCAGCTTCCAGTTCCGCCGCTTCAGGCCATGCAGCGCCTCGATCAGCACGCCATAACCCTTGCGCGGCACGATGGAGCCCACGGCGAGCATGTTCACGATGTCGGATTTCGAGCCGGTCGCGCGCGCTTTCCGTGCCGTCCCGGGCTCGGCGACCGTGATTCGCTCACGCGGCACGCCGAAATCACCCGCGAGGATTTTCGCGGTGAGCGGCGAGGTCACAATCACATGCTCGGCCAGTGCGAGTGCTGTGGTCTCACTCGCATGAAGCGCTACGGCCCGCTCGGGCGAGATGCCGTTTTCCAGCGCGAGCGGATGGTGGCACAGGGCCACGATCCGCCGGTTGAAGCTGCGGATCAGGCTTTCGGGCATCGCGCCATAGGCGAGCCCGTCGATCAGCAGGATGTAATCCGACGGCAGGCTCGCGACAATCGCGGCTGTATCCGCGAGGTCCTCCGCGCTGGGGTTGGGGTAGCTGCCGGGCAGGGCGACGTGCAAGGCCTCCACCCCCGCCTGTGGCAGGAGGCGGATGACCGCGCGATCATACGCATAACCGCCCGTGGGCAGCGAGAGATCGCCGGGAATGACGAAGGCGATCTTGGCCATCGACTTACGCGACCGCTCCCTCGAACCACGCGCGGGCGAGGTCCGTCTCGTGCAGGGTGACGCGGATCTTCGAGAGGCCCTTACCATCTTCGCCGAGCGCGCCGGATTTCGCCGCCTTCACCATCTCCTCGAAGATGTGATGAGCCAGGAATTCCGTGGTTGTGAGGATGTTCTTGAACTGCGGAAGCGTATCCAGGTTCTGGTATTTCAGCGGCTTAAGCACGGCTGCCAGCGTATCGAGTGCAGCGCCGATATCGACCACCACGTTCTGCTTCGTCATCGTCTCGCGGAAGAACGCGACATCCACTACGAAGGTGGCGCCGTGCATGTTCTGCGCCGGGCCAAAGAACGGATCGGGCAGCGAATGGCCGATCATGATGCGATCACGGACTTCAACGGCGAACATGGTGTGGTTCCTTCTTAACGTAGCCCGACGGGCGACAGATCCCAATTCCTTGGGATCGCTGATCCCAAATGGCCAATGCGAGGGGCCTCGCGCCGGAAGGCGCGAAACGAAAACAATGAGCTGGTTCAGTATTCAACCAGCGTCACGAGGCCTTTCGCATCCGCAGCGAGCAGCCGTGGAATCGCGTCGGGCAAAGCGGGAAAGGGAAGCGTTTCGGTGAGAAGCGCGTCGAGCCTTTCGTCACGCAATAAGCGCAAGGCTGCCTGAAGGCGCGATGAATAAGTCCAGCCGCGCGATGCATGGCCCGGCGAAACCGTGCCGACCTGCGAGGAGACGAGCTTCACGCGGCCTGCATGGAAATGCCCGCCCAGCGGCACCATCAACGGCTTTTCGCCAAACCACGAGAGTTCGATCACCGTGCCGTTGGGTGCGGTGGAATGGATCGCCGTCGCGAGACCGGGCTGGCTCGCGGAGGTGTGGAACACGACATCCCTATGCTTCGGCGCATCGGCGGGCAGGGCGAATCGCGCGCCGAAACGCTCGGCCATCTCGGCCCGCGCGGGGTTCACATCCACGAGTGTCACGTCCGCACCGGGAAAGCGCGCGGCGAGATACGTGACGAGCAGGCCCACGAGCCCGCCGCCGACCACAGTCACACGATCGGCCGCACTCATGCCGGAATCCCAGATCGCGTTGAGCGCCGTCTCCATATTGGCAGCGAGCGTCGCGCGCGGGGTGGGAATGTCATCGGGGATGAGGTTGAGCATCGCGGTTTTCGCGTTGAAGCGATCCTGATGCGGATGGAGCACGAAGACGCGCTTGCCCACGAGTTCCTCCGCCCCTTCCTCCACCTGCGCCACCGCGCAATAGCCGTATTTCACAGGGAAGGGGAAATCGCCGGACTGATGCGGGCAGCGCATGCGCTCGCGCTCGGCTTCCGGCACGAGGCCCGAGGCGATGAGCCGTTCCGTGCCGCGCGAGAGGGCCGAAGCCAGCATCACGAGGCGGGATTCATCCGCGAGCGTTGGCTCCACGCGCTCCTCGCGCAACTCGGCCTGCATGGGGCCGACATACCAGAGCGCGCGGGCGGGAATGGATGTGAACATGGCTCGGCCGTTTCAGTTTGCTTCTGTTCAGATTGCGCATGGCAGGAAGCCGCCGCGAGACCGGGGAAACCCGCCTCGCACCGGTTTCGTTCTGCACCCTTTTCATGCCAGAGAGGGACGCGCAAGGCGGGACTTTTTTCAACTTCGCCCCATCTGACCTTCGATTGAAAGGCCTGATACGACATGACCACCTCCACCGAGCCCGCCGCCCCCCGCGCCGAGCTTCCGCTGACCCCCACCGGCACCCAAAGCTCGGAAGTGCTGATGCTGCGCCGCCTCATCGTGGCGGGGCTCAACATCGTGCTGTATCTCGCGCTCGCGGCGTGGGGCTGGTCCATTCTGGCGGTGGGCGGCTGGTCCGTCGTCGATATCCTGCTCTTTATCTGCTTCCTGCTGGGCACGCCCTGGGCGGTTCTCGGCTTCTGGAACGCCATCATCGGCCTGTTCCTGCTCCATGGCCCGCGCAACGCGATGCAGGATGTCGCGCCCTTCGCGGCCATCGCTAACCCGGCCATGCCGGTGACGCTGAAGACCGCGATCTTCATGACCCTCCGCAACGAGGATCCCTCGCGCGCCTTCCGCCGGCTGCGGCTGGTGAAAGAAACGGTCGACGCGACCGGATATGGCACGCAATTCGCGTATTTCCTGCTCTCCGACACCAACAAGGATGATGTCGCGGCACAAGAAGAGGAACTCTTCGCCGCGTGGAAGGCCGAGGCCGGCGAAGCCGCGCCGCTGTTCTATCGTCGCCGCACGGACAATACCGGCTTCAAGGCCGGCAACGTGAAAGACTTCCTGAACCGCTGGGGCTCGGATTACGACCTCATGCTGCCGCTCGATGCGGATAGCCTGATGGATGGCGAGACGATCCTCCGCCATGTCCGCATCATGGAGGCGAACCCGAAGCTCGGCATTTTGCAGAGCCTTGTCGTGGGCATGCCCTCTCAGAGCCTGTTCGCGCGCGTTTTCCAGTTCGGCATGCGGCAGGGCATGCGCTCCTACACCATGGGTCAGGCCTGGTGGGTCGGCGATTGCGGCCCGTTCTGGGGGCACAATGCGCTCGCGCGGATCGCGCCCTTCCGCGATCATTGCGAATTGCCGGTGCTGCCGGGTCCGCCGCCCTTTGGCGGGCATATCCTCAGCCATGATCAGGTGGAAGCCACCTTCATGCGTCGCGCCGGCTATGAAGTGCGCGTGATGCCGGAAGAGGGTGGTTCGTGGGAGGAAAACCCGCCGACCATCCTCGAATTCATGAAGCGCAACACACGCTGGTGCCAGGGTAACCTGCAATATTTCAAGCTGCTCAACACGAAGGGCCTCTATCCGGTCAGCCGTTTCCAGCTGATCTGGGCCATCCTGATGTTCCTTGGCATCCCCGCCTGGACCTTGATGCTGCCGCTGGCGGCGCTGAAGCCCTTCGATGGCGAGAGCCTTGCGGCCTTCCCGGCCGGTTCGGCGCTGACGCTCTATATCTTCTTCACGATCATGAACCTCATGCCGAAGATCGCAGGCCTGCTGGATATCATGCTCACTCCCGGCGGCACGAAGCGCTACGGCGGGACGGGCAAGTTCCTGTTCGCGGGGCTGACGGAAATCGTCTTCGCGTGGATTCTCGGTGCCTCGGACACCTTCCGCACCACCGTGTTCATCGTGGGCCTGCTGTTCGGCAAGTCGGTGACATGGGGCGGGCAGGCGCGTGACGCGCATGGCGTGCCGTGGGATGTCGCGACCTCGAATCTTTGGCCGCAGACCCTGTTCGGCTTCTTCGTCGTGGGCCTGATGGCCACCACCTCGGTGCAGTTTGCGCTGTGGTCGCTGCCGCTGACCCTCGGCTTCCTCGTGGCCATCCCCTTCGCGGTATGGAGCGCCGAGCCGTCCCTCGGTGCGGGCAGCGTGAAGCGCGGCCTCTATGCGATACCCGAGGAAATCGACACGCCGCCGATCGTGGCGAAGCTGCGCGCGCAGGAAAACGCGGCCCCGGAAGCAGGACACTGACCATGGCGCTTTCCACGCTTGAAATCTCCGCACTGACGACGAAATGGCCGCATCTGAAGCGGTCCTTCGAGGTCTATCACGGCGACCAGCCGCGGGATGACGCGATGGACGCGCTTTATGCGCGCTTCCTCACGAAGGGGTCGCTCGCCTTCGATGTCGGCAGCCATGTGGGGGACCGGATCGGCTCCTTCCGCCGCTGCGGCGCGCGCGTCGTGGCGCTGGAACCCCAGCCGGATTGCGCTTCCGCCATCCGGCTCGTCTTCGCGGGTGATACGAGCGTGACGCTGCTCGAAAGCGCCTGCGGGCCGAAGCCCGGCGAGCTCACGCTGCATGTGAATACGGCGAACCCCACGGTCTCCACCGCTTCCGCCGATTTCCTGAAGGCAGCGGATGGCGCGGCGGGTTGGGAAGGGCAGATCTGGGATCGCGAGATCCATGTGCCGGTCACCACGCTGGATGCCCTCATCGCGCAATATGGCATGCCGGATTTCGTGAAGATCGATGTCGAAGGCTTCGAGGCCGATGTGCTCGGTGGCCTCACGCGGGCCATCCCGGCCTTGTCGTTCGAGTTCACGACCATCCAGCGCGACGTGGCCTATCAATGCCTCGCGCTCATCGCGAAGCGTGGCGCGTATCGCTTCAACATCGCGCTGGGCGAGAGCCAGAACATGGCCTTCGCGGAGGGCATTTCCGCCGAAGCCATGGAAGCGCATATCCGCGCCCTGCCGCATGAAGCCAATTCGGGAGACGTCTATGCGGTTCTCGATCGCTAGTCTCGCCGCCATCCTCGCGCTTGTCGCGCCCGCTTTTGCCCAAAACACGCCCGGAGGCCCTGTGCTCGCTCCCCCGAAAGACGAAATGACCGTCAAGGTCCAGAACCTCTCCGAACCCGAGGTTTGCGCCGAGAAGGACAACATCGACATCCGCTTCTCGAATCCGGATGTGCGGCGCTTCAAGATCCAGGCGATCCAGCCGAGCTATATCGGCATGCTGCGCGAGGACCGCTACCTGCCGGACTGGACCGCCTGCGACATGACCGGCGATCCGGCCTATGTCTCGGGCAAGCCGCGGCAGGTGACCTTGTGGGAAACGCCCTCGATGTGGGTGGTGGGGCATGTCTTCCCGGCCTTCTGGCGCCCGGCCACCGTGCCGGTGAAGATCGGCGACCGTGTGGAGCATGGCCTGCACCTCATCCAGCTCTGGATGCGCGTGAACGAGCGCTCGGAAGAGATGCTCGTGGTCTACCCGCCCGATGGCTACTGGCGCATGCGCCCGCTTCCGCCGAAGCATCTCGGCTGGACCGCCTATGGCTCGAGCTTCATGGTCGGCCCGGTGACGCATGAGGGGCGCCCGATCGTGGCGCTGAAGGAAATCGCCTTCGACCCCGAGGAGAAGAAGTTCACCTTCACCTTCCGCGATGGCGGGGAGGGGGCCTTGCGCATCGTGCACCTGGATACGGATCGCTTCGTGCTGGAGGCGACGCTGGCGGGGGATCTCCCGAAGGACAAGCCCTTCGCGGCCATTCGCTCGATGTACATCACCGAGACGAATAACGATGCGGCCCGTGTTGCTTGGCGCGAGGCGAAGAACCCACGCTGGGGTGAAGAACATATCCTCGATTACAAGGGCGGCGAGGCAACCGAGTTCTGGGCCGGCCGCCATGTGGCCTCGCGCCATAACACCTCCGCGCCGGATATGGTGTTCTCCCGCTTCGAGAGATAAGGCGCGCGGCAGGTTGTCGCGGCGATCGGCCCGCCCTGATGGGGCGGGTTTTTTTTGACTTAAAAAACAACTGTAAATTGTATTTGGGGTGCAAATTTTACAAAGCATTAAGGGTATTCAGGTCAATTAACAACCAGGGGTTTAGTATTGCTCTCCATGGTCCGGCTCGTGTCGGCGCAAGGGAGTGTGGCCATTCAGGAGAACGGTATGGGCATTCTCAATAATATCCGGCTGAAGACGAAGCTTTTTGCCGTTGTGTTTTTCCTCGTGGCCGTTTCGCTCGGCATTTCCAGCACGGTCTATTTTTTTGTCCACCACATCATCGAGCAGACCGCCGATATGAAGCGGGCGACCGAACAGGCCCAGCATTCCGGTCGTGCGACGGCCAACATGCTCGCCTTTGCGCGTGATGTAGAATTCCTGCCGCTCGAACTCACCCCTCAGCAGCGCAGCGAATTCGAACGGCAAGCCGCCGATGAGTTTCGTCGTCTCCATGTCCGGCTGGATCAGATGAAACCGAGCGATCCAGCGCTGCAACGCGATCTCGATGCGATCCGCTCGATAATGGCGCGGTATCAGCGCGAGATCCATGAGGAGGTCGTGAAGCAGGGGCGTGCGAATAACTTCGATGGCGCCACCAAAGCGGCCTTCGATGGCGCAACCCTCATCCATGAGGCGCGTCAGCTCCTGCGCAAAGTCGAGGATGCCTCGGTTGCATCCTCCAAGACCGAACTCGACAATCTTGTCGAAGATCAGAACAATCTGCTCCGATTGATTGTGGGCATTGCGGCGCTCGGCACGTTGCTCGGTGTGCTTGCAGCCTTCACCACCATTGTTCTGGGCATCACCCGGCCGCTGATGCGCCTGATCGGTGCCATGCAGGCGCTCGCTGCCGGCCGAACCAACGACGAGATTGACGGAACCGAGCGCCGGGATGAAATCGGCCTGATGGCGCAAACCGTCTCGGTCTTCCGGGACAACGCGCAGGAACGCAACCGCCTGGAAGGCGAGATGCGCCGCGAGCGCGACATGGAGAAGGCGCGCCAGAGCCGGATCGACCAGCTCATCACCGATTTCCGCGGCAATATTGGCGAGATCCGCAAGACGCTCGACGGCCAGCTGAACATCCTTCAAAGCTCGTCATCCATGCTCGGACAGATCGCCGAGGAGGCCTCGCAGGGCGCGACTGTCGCCGGCAGCGCGACCTCGGAATCCTCTGAGAACGTGGCGCATGTGGCCAATGCCGCCAGCGAACTCACCTCCGCCAGCCGCGAAATCTCCACGCAGGTCCACAAGGCCAGCGAATGCGTGACCGAGGCAATGAATGTCGCGGAGCGGGCGGATCACGATGTGTCGAGCCTCGCAACACTCGCCGAGCGCATCGGCGCCATCGTGGATATCATCAATTCCATTGCCGAGCAGACCAACATGCTTGCCCTGAACGCGACCATCGAGGCCGCGCGCGCCGGCGAGGCGGGCCGCTCCTTCGCGGTTGTTGCCTCCGAGGTGAAGACGCTCGCCGGTCAGACCGCCAAGGCGACGGATGAAATCTCCGCGCAGGTCCAGGCCATCCAGCAGGCGACCCAGCAGGCGGTGAATTCCATCCGCACCATCACCAATCAGGTGTCGGAGATTCAGGGGCGCACCACGGCCATTGCCGCTGCCGTGGAAGAGCAGGAAGCCTCGACGCTGGAAATCAGCCGCGCCATCGCGCTCGCCTCGGAAGGGTCGGAGCAGGTCGCAGGCTCGGTCTCCACCATGGTCCAGTCCGTGGAAAAGACGAATGCCGAGGCCGGCCAGTTGCGCTCGATTTCCGATCTCATCGCCGATGTCAGCGGCAACCTCACGCGCACCGTCGATGGCTTCCTGCAGGGGGTCGCGGATGATGTGAAGGAGCGTCGTCGTGCTGTGCGCAAGGCCATCCGGCAAATCGCAGTGGTGACCAAGCGCGGCAAGCGCAACCAGACCGTCGCCGTGGATATTTCCACCATGGGCCTCAAGATCGAGGCCGTTCCGGGCCTGGTCGTCGGCGACATGCTGGAAATCGAATGGTCAACGGGTGATCGCCTGCGCGGCCGCCTCGTCTGGCTCCAGAACGGTTTCGGCGGCATCGAACTGGATGTCGAAGTGCCGGGTCACATCATCCAGGAAGCGGCCTGAGCCCTTATTGCCCTTCGAGCACCCGAATCGTGGGCCGCGTCGGCAAGCTGGCGCGGCTCAGAACCATGCTGGAGGTGCCGGTGCGCTCGATGGCATGGGTCTCGGTCATCCGCGTCAGGAAATTCTGCAGCACGCGCTCCGAGAAATAATGCATCGGCACAACGATCTTCGGCTTCAATTGCCCGATTACCTCAATGATGCCCGAGAGATCAATCGTCCAGGAGCCATCGACCGCGGCGAGAACCACATCCACCTGGCCGATGGCCGCGAGATGCTCCGGCGTGAGCGTGTGGTGGAGATGCCCGAGATGGGCCACGCATAACCCCGCCGCTTCGAAGATGAAGATGGAATTGCCATAGAATTCCGTCCGGCCCTCGCCCATGCCACCGCGAATGTTTGTGGGCACATTGCGCACGCGCATGTCGCGCTCCTGCACTTCGTGCCGGGGCATCGCGCCACCACGACCCCAGCCGCGCAGCACATGGCGGATGGCCGGATCCGGCGTGTAGGTGAAATGCGTGGAATGCGCATGGTTCATCGTGGCGATGTCGGGCAATGCCATGGGACGCACGTAATCATTGTAATCCGTGGCTGCCGTCACACCGCCAGGCGTTTGGATGGTGAAGGTCGCGTGGCCCACATAGGTCAGCCGCAGCTCGCCGGATTGCAGATTGGCCGGGAGGATCAGCGTCCCATCCGGCGCGCGGGGCGCATTCCGCGCAATAGGCCCGAGGCAGGGTTCGTCCGCCTTGGCCGGCAGGGTGCCGAGAAGGGCCACAACGAGCCCGAGACAGAAGGCGATCCGCATGGTCGAACCTCCGCGCTTTCCTTAAACATGGCGCAGGAATGCGGGGAGGGAAGAGGGCGCAAGGTCGCGCCTGAGAAACGGCGCGCTGTTCCATGATCAGCCGATCCGCGCCCGCCGCACCGATCACGGGCTCACATCGATCACGAAGTATCGCATCCATTTCGGAATCCGGGAGAGGATCGACGATTAATCCGGATTTTTCCCGCCTATGGATCACTTTTTAGACCTTTTTTCACAAATACAACCTCAAATTGCATTTGTGTTTCTGGAGGATTCGAGCATGCTCAGAGCGCTCAGCCGCAAAGCCTCTCGTGCCAATATTCCCGATTTCGGGCTGGTGCTCGAGACCGTGCCGAGCGCGATCATGATCTGCGACATCTCGAATTTCGAGATCGTCTACGCCAATCCGAAGTCGGTCGAGTTGTTGCTGTCGATCCAGCATGAGCTGAAAATCGATGCGACGACGATTGTCGGACAATCGATCGATGTCTTCCACAAACGGGCTGACCACCAGCGGAAGATGCTCTCCGATCTCCGCAACCTGCCGCACAAGACGACGATCCGGCTCGGCAAGGAATATCTTGAGCTCGATATTGTTCCGCTTTTCGACCGGCGCAAGCAATACACGCATGCGATCCTGACCTGGAAAGTCGTGACCAACGAAAAGCACAAGGAGCAGGATACCGAGCGGTTGCTCCAGATGATCGACAACATGCCGATCAATGTGATGACCTGCGATCCGGTCGAGTTCAAGATCAACTACGCCAACAAGACGAGCATCGATACACTCACCAAGATCGAGGCGCATATCCCGATCAAGGCGAAGGAGTTGGTCGGATCGACCATCGATGTCTTCCACAAGAATCCGAGTCACCAGCACCGCATGCTCGCCGATACTTCGCGCTTGCCGCATACCGCGAACATCCGCGTGGGGCCGGAAACACTGAATCTCAAGGTTTCTGCCATCCGCTCGAAGGAGGGTACCTATCTTGGGCCCATGCTGACCTGGGCGATCGTGACCGATAATGTCCGCATGGCGGAAGGGGTCACCAGCGTCGTGGGCGATCTGCATCAGACTTCGCGTGCCATGTCGCAATCGGCGGAAAGCATGGCGCTGATTGCCGAGCGCGCGCAGGAAATGGCCGCGACGGTCTCGACCTCTACAACCGAGATGGCGTCAGCCATCAACGAGATCGCCGTGAACATCCAGAATGCCTCGCACAAGACGCAGGCCACGGCCCAAAAGGCGGCCGAAACGGATGAAACCGTGAAGAATCTCTCCGATGATGCGAGCCAGATCGGTTCGATCCTCGGCGTGATCGAGAGCATCGCGGCTCAGACGAACCTCCTCGCGCTGAACGCCACCATCGAGGCTGCCCGGGCCGGCGAGGCCGGGCGCGGCTTCGCCGTGGTCGCAGCCGAGGTCAAGGCTCTGGCGCAGCAGACCGCGCGTTCCACCAGCGAGATCAAGGCAAGGATCGAAGCGATCCAGAGCTCCACGGGCGCAACCGTGGATGCCATGCGCGTGATCGGGCGGGATGTTTCGGAGCTCAACAACATCACGATCCAGATCGCCGCGGCTGTGGAGCAGCAGACCGCCTCGATCAGCGAGATCACCACCAACATGGCGGGTGTGTCCGAAGCTGCGGTGCATACCGGGAAATCGGCAACGGAGGTCAAGGGCGTGGCGCAGGCGCTGGATTCCCAGTCGGCGCGCCTGAATAACGAGGTCAACAACTTCCTCTCCAGCTCACGCACGATGTGAGCCGGGCGGAAATCGTGACGGGCTAAACCCGCTCCGGGTTGGCCGTCACGCAATGATAGAAAGCGATAACAACCGACAGGAGGTTCTCTCGTGCAGGATCGTGACAACATCATGCTTCGCAATGACCGCGTGCTCAACCTGCGGCAGGCCTTGCAGGAGATTCTGGAACACGCCGAGGAGTTGAAACACCACTCTAACCGCGTGCAGACCTACACGAGTGAATTGCAGCAGAGCGATTTCAATCGCTCGATGCGTCATTTCCTCGATGGAATTATCCACTAACACCCGATTTCGTCTCGCCTTGCGGCCTTGGCTCGGGGCTATTCGCGTGCCGAGGATACTCGCCCGGTGATCCTCGGGCGCGAGATCGATCGCGAAGTGAAGCGCGAGGCAACCGCGCAGGCTTTATCCGGTGCTGAACCGAGCTGGACCGCGCCCAAGTGTCGCGTGCTCAACCTGTCTCAAACATATGGCACCGGGAGAACCGGCTGACGCCCTCAAAAGATGAAAAGCCTCCCCCGGCGAAGGGGGAGGCCAACCGAAACGATTCGTCCAGCGAAAGTAACGCAGCGGATTACTTCGAGACCTCGATCACCGTGATGCAATCCAGGTTCTCGATGCCCCAGTTATGCAGCTTCTGTGAAACGACCTTGTGTCCTGACGAAATGCATATCTGCCTGAAGATATCGGCGCTCATGAAGTTTCGCCAATGCGGGTTATCTCGAATGTCCTTCGTGACAACAGGGTAATTCGAGTGATGCAGCATGGCGTAGCCTTTGCATACCCGCGAAAGAGTGCGGATATAGCCAACTACATCCAGGATATCGAAGTGAACCATCGCATCCCAGCAATAGAGGAAATCAACGGGCTCGCCGTCAAAGTCTGAAAAATCGACTCCGTTGGTTTTTTTGGTCCAGATGGAGGCGCTATGCTCCACACTCCGTGCCCTGCTCTCGGCGATGGGCAAGTTATCTGCCGCAACATCCAGCAGACCAAAAGACGCAACATCAACGCCGCAACCGCGTGACGCCTTTAGAAATTCACAAGCGATAGCACCGCCTCCGCAAGCGAAATCGGCCACAGAAACAGATTTTGCTTTCAAGAGCGGCAGTGCACGACCGAACAATTGCTTGAATTGCGGGATCAGAATTGTTTCAACCTGCCCCTTTGCATCGCCTTCACGCCGCGAATGATAATCAGAAGAGCTATTCCAGTGATCTTTGCTTGCGGTAATCGACATTTTGACCTCGAAAAAATACATATTGAAGGTAATTGGAACCACACAAAACTACTGACCGCAAGACTGCACGCGGAAAAACCGAAAAGGCTCGTCCGTCAGGAGGCGAACCGGGCAAATTCCAGCCCATAAGGCCAGTGAAGAATGCGCCCCGTCCTCGAAATCATGCCGAGCATGCGGCGTGCGATCCCAGTGCCAAGGCAACCCGATGTTGGGCTGCGCGACCAGCCTCGTGCCCGCCGCGAGCCTCGCGAGGTAATCCGATAAGGGTTATCGCTTGGGTGGCAATACTGATGCCCGCGACGACCTGGTAACGACACAACGGAAACGAGTGCCTGAGAAAGCGCTTCCATTAAGCGTAACACTTTCTGAAAAGCTAAAAAAATCAAGTATTTGGAAAGTGGTCGGAGTGGCGGGATTCGAACCCACGACCCCTAGTCCCCCAGACTAGTGCGCTAACCAGGCTGCGCTACACTCCGAACCGGTCGCCTCTATAGGCATTCGCTGCGGGGCTGGCAATCGGCTTCTCGCACGGTTTCCCCCGCCATTAAGGTTGAGAGGGGAAAGCACAAGGTTAACAAAGGGTTTCCGTGGCATGAATGGGGATGGCTGCCTCGTTGGCCTGCCACTTTTCCCCGAAAGGGTGCCCCGATGAGCCTGACCGATCACGTATCCGCCGACCGTCTGGCCCTTGCGGGCCTCGCCTCATCCTCGCGTCAGGATGGACCGCTGGCAAATGCCGTCGCGGCCTTTCGCGCCATGACGCCGGGGCCGCACTGGCATTCGGATTGGGCGTGGGCGCATTACGAGGCCCTCGCGGTACATCTCGCGCAAAGCTTCGAACTCCCGAGGCTTCTTGAGCTTGGCGGCGGGCGCGACCCGGCTTTCCTCGACAGCGGTCGCGAAGCGGGGCTATCCGTCACCATCAACGATATCGATGCAGGCGAGCTGGCGCATCTGCCGGCGGGCACGCAAACCGCGCGATTCGATCTCGTCGGCGATCTCAGGGGACGGCCGGATCTGCATGAGGCCTATGATATCGCGGTCTCGCGCATGGTGTTCGAGCATCTGCCGGATGTGCCGCGCGCCTGGCGCAACGTGCATCGCCTGCTGAAACCGGGCGGGGTTGGCATCGCTTTCTTCCCCACGCTTTATGCGTGGCCGTTCGTGGTCAACAAGCTGCTGCCGGACGATGTGGCGCGCGGCATTGTCGAGCGGCTCTTCCCCAATCGCAGCCGCGATGGCGGTGACCCCGTTTTTCCCGCGCATTACAGCGAATGCTTCGGCTCGGAGAAGCGCCTCCGGCGGATGCTCGACCCGATCGGTTTCCGCGAGGTGCAGGTTCTGCCCTTCTGGGGGCACCATTATCTCAAGCGCTTCCCTGGCGTTTATCAGGCCGAAGCGCTGATGAATCGCGCCTTTGCCGCGCTCGATTGCCGTTTGTTCACCACTTACGCGCTAGTGATCGTGCGAAAGTAACGCCAATCGCGGTTCGGCAGGCCGCGTTGCATCGCGGGTGCCGGGCCGTTCATGCGTGTCATTCTCGTTCTCGACTGGGCTTATGTGAATGGCGGGCAGGCCAAGGTCGCGCTCGATTCCGCTTATGCCCTGAAGGCTAGGGGGCATGAGCCGATCGTCTTTGCGGCGGTGGGGCCGGTGGATCCGGCACTTCAGGCGGCGGGCATTGAAGTTCATTGCCTCAACCAGCCTGAACTTCTCGCTGATCCGAATAAGGCCGCTGCCGCCCTGCGCGGCATCCATAACCGCGAGGCCGCCCGCGCGCTTCATGCCCTGCTGAAGGCGCAGCCGCGCGGTGAGACGGTGATCCATGTGCATGGCTGGGCAAAAGCGCTCTCGGCGGCGATTGCCGGGCCAATTCGTGCCTCGAAACTGCCCGTGCTCTACACGATGCACGAATACTTCCTGCTCTGCCCCAATGGCGGGTTCTACAATTATCGGGCGCATCACCATTGCCCGCTGACACCCCTCTCGCTCGCCTGCCTCGCAACGCATTGCGACAGCCGCACCTTCGGCTACAAGCTGTGGCGTTCGGCGCGGTTGGGCGTGGCGCGCTTCATCCAGCGACTGCCCGCGACCCTTGGCGATATCGCCTATTTCCACCCCTTCCAGCGCGCGATCATCGAGAAGCATCTCCCGGCTTCCGCACGCCTGCATGAGGTCGCGAACCCCATCGAGGCGGAACCTCTGGGCGAGAAGGAGGATGGCGCGGCGGGCGAGATCATCTTCCTGGGGCGCCTCTCGGAGGAGAAGGGCGTGTTCCTCTATGCCTCGGCGATGCGCAAGGCCGGGCTCACCCCTGTTTTCGTCGGCGATGGCCCTGCGGTCCCCATGCTGAAGGCGCGCTTCCCCGAGGCGACTTTCCTCGGCTGGCATGATGCGAAGGGCGTGCGCCGCCGCCTGCGCGAGGCGCGCGCGCTGGTCTTCCCCTCGCTCTGGTATGAGGGCCAGCCGCTCACGGTGCTGGAAAGCCTCTCGCTCGGCACGCCAGTCATCACCTCCGATGGCTGCGCGGGCCGCGAGAGCGTGCGCGATGGCGAGACCGGCCTGTGGTTCCGCCACATGGACGAGGAAGACCTCGCGCGCGCCATACGTGTGCTTATGCGCGATGACGTGGCGCGCGCGATGTCCGAAGCGGCCTATCGCCGCTACTGGACCGAACCCTTCACAATCGATCGTCACTGCGCGCGGCTGGAGGCGGTCTACGGCGAGATGCTCGCGCGGAAAGCGGCCTAGGAACGTTTGCGAGCGAAGTGGTCGCTGGTTCACGTGCAGCAAACGCCACCAGCAAAAATCACTCTGCCGGTTGGGCGCTCGCCGCGAGGTTCATCTGCGCGCGATAGGCCTGATGCGCATAGGCGCGATACTCCCACAGCCAGCGCAGGGAAATCGCCGCGAGGCCCCAGGTGAGGCCGTACATCATGAAGAGGTGACGCCAGCGGTCCATGTCGATCTGGAACATCTGGATGAGGTGCGGCACGAAGCCCGAGAAGATCACGATGGCATAGGACTGGAACGGCGTGCGCATCATCACCGTGCGGATCGAGATCGCAATCGTCGTCACGATGAAGGCGAGGAAGATGATGCCGCCCATCCAGCCATAGGACGAGAACGCCATGATGAAGGTGTTATGCGGGTTCTCGGTATAAAAGATCCAGAACCGGTTCGGCCCGAAGCCGAAGGGCATTTCCAGAAGCTCTGGAATGGAGCGCAACTGGTTGCCGAAGCGTCCGGAGGGGCCGGAATCGTAGTCTTTCGCCAGCGTGAAGCGGTCTGCAAAGACCTCGTAAATCTGGTCCACCGAGAGGATCACAGCGAGGCCGAGTACGAGGAACACCGCGCCGAGCATCGAGAACAGCATGAGACGCGCGCGTGTCGCGCGGTCGGGCGTGGTAATCGCGTTCAGTATCACAAGCATGCCAAGCCCGACGACCAGCGCGATCCATGAGCCGCGCGAGAAGGACAGGAAAATCCCCAGCACGATAAGCGAGAAGATGCCGAGCCGGATGAGCACCGAGCCCCGCCCGCGCAGGAGATCATTGGCCACGAACAGCGCAGGCAGCACGAGGAAGGAGCCGAACACGTTGGGGTCCCGGAAGGTGCCGGAAACGCGGCTCTCGAACATCACGAAGCGCCCTTCGAGGCCGGGCAACCCGATATAGCCCGCCAGGCCGGTCAGGGTGGCCATCAGCGCTCCGAGAATAAAGCCCCATTTCACGGCTTCGAGCCGCTGGAGGGCGTTCTCGTTCAGAATCATGGCGAAGAACACCGCCGTCACCGCCACGAAGCAGGTGCCGAGCATGAAATCGCGGCTATCGTCGAAATCGAGATGCGGTTGCAGCGCAATCAGGCCGGCGATGTTGAACATCGCAAGAAACAGGATGAGCGGCACATTCGCCCGGTCGAGCCGCAAGCCAAGCAGGAAGAACAGCCCCACGGCGCTCACCGCCATGGCGTTGTAGATCACATCCACCAGCACCAGCGCGCTGGAGAACACGGTCAGCGTCAGCCAGAGCAGTAGCAGCCATTCTACACCGTGGCGCGGCGGCGTCGTCAGCCGCGAGGGGAAGGGCGGGGGGCCGCGCATCGGGCGCTCAGTAGGCGTTCTCGCCCCGGAGGAGCGCCACCGGCGTCATCCCGAGGATCGAGAGATCGAAGAAGAGCGACCAGTTATCGATGTAATGCCGGTCATGCTCCACGCGCTTCTGCAGCTTTTCGGGCGTGTCGGTCTCGCCGCGCCAGCCATTGATCTGCGCCCAGCCGGTCATGCCCGGCTTCACGCGGTGGCGGGCGAAGTAGCCGTCGATCACATCCTCGTAGAGCCGGTC
>JALOTF010000144.1 GCA_025458025.1 Beijerinckiaceae bacterium
CCAAGGCGAAGAACGCGCAGGAAGCGCATGAGGCCATCCGCCCCACGGATATTTTCCGCGTTCCGGCGGCGATGAAGGCCTATCTCTCGAACGACGAATATCGCCTCTATGAACTCATCTGGAAGCGCACGCTCGCGAGCCAGATGGAAAGCGCCCGCATGGAGCGCACGACGGTCGATATTCTCGCCGAGGCTGCCGGGCGGAAGCTCGACCTGCGCGCGACCGGCCAGGTCGTGCTCTTCGATGGCTTCCTCGCGCTCTATCAGGAGACCGACGAAGACGCCGAGGATGAGGAAGGAAAGCGCCTGCCTTCGATGAAAGCGGGCGACACGGTCTCGAAAAAGGCCATCGCCGCGACCCAGCATTTCACCGAGCCGCCGCCGCGCTTCACGGAAGCCACGCTCATCAAGCGCATGGAAGAACTCGGCATCGGCCGCCCCTCGACCTATGCCGCGACGCTCGCGACCTTGCGCGACCGCGAATACGTGGCCATCGACAAGAAGCGCCTCGTGCCCGAGGACAAGGGCCGCATCGTCACGGCCTTCCTCGAGAGCTTCTTCGCGCGCTACGTGGAATTCGGCTTCACTGCCGATCTTGAGAACAATCTCGACCGCATTTCGAACGCGGAAGTCGATTGGCGCGAGGTGCTGCGTGACTTCTGGAAGGATTTCAAGGCGGCGATCGAGAGCGCCAAGGAGCGCCGCACCACCGAAGTGCTCGACGGGCTGAATGACCATCTCGGCCCGGCCATCTTCCGCGACAAGGGGGACGGCTCCAATCCGCGCGCCTGCCCGAAATGCGCCAGCGGGCAGCTTTCTCTGAAGCTCGGCAAGCTCGGGCCGTTCATCGGCTGCTCGAACTATCCGGAATGCCGTTTCACCCGGCCCTTCTCCATGACCGGCGGCGATGACGGCAGCGCCGAAGGCACGGACGATAACGGCAACCGCGTGCTCGGGAAGGACCCGGAAACGGGCCTTGACGTGACCGCGCGCGAAGGCCGGTTCGGGCCGTTTATCCAACTGGGCGACGGTGAGAAGCCGAAACGCGCCTCGCTCGCCAAGGGCATGACGCTGAAATCGCTCACGCTCGAACAAGCACTCGCGCTGCTTTCTCTGCCGCGTGAGGTGGGCAAGGACCCGACGACCGGCGATCCTATTCTCGCGGGCATCGGCAAGTATGGTCCCTACGTCCAGCGCGGGAAGACCTATGCCAATCTCGATGCCGCGGATGACGTGTTCACCGTGGGCATGAACCGCGCGATCGACCTCATCGCCACGAAGGAAGCGGGCGGCGCCAAGCGCTTCGGCCGCGCGGCGGGCGGGGCACCGGCCGGCAAAGTGCTCGGCGCACATCCGGATGGCGGCGATATCACGCTGCTCGATGGCCGCTACGGCGCTTACGTGAAATGGGGTTCGGTGAACGCGACCATCCCCAAGGGCGCCAACAAGGACGAACTCACCCTCGAAGGCGCGCTCGGCCTCATCGCCGCGCGTATCGAGACGACGGGCGGCGTGAAGCCCGCGCGCGGCAAGGCGCCAGCGAAGAAGGCGGCTGCCAAGAAGGCCTCGGACGAAAAGGCTCCCGCAAAAAAAGCCGCGCCCAAGGCGAAGAAGGGCTGAGGCAGCGCGTGTGATTCCCGGCGATGCGACACGCATCAGACGGGAATCCACACCTCCCGCCATGGATTCCCGCCCGCCCAGCGCTGCACGAGGGCATCGGGAATGACAGGGCTCCCCCTCCCCGCTAGCCTCGGGATTGAAGGGGATTCGCCATGCTCGAAGGCTTTGCCGCGCTCATCGTCCTGCAACTTGCCGGCGAACTCATTGCAGGGCTCACGCGCCTGCCCATCCCCGGCCCGGTGATCGGCCTCGGCCTGCTCGCGGGTTACGCGCTCTGGCGCGGCGGCATTCCCGAACGCATCGAGCAGGCAGGCGAGGCCTTGCTGAAACACCTTTCGCTGCTCTTCGTGCCAGCGGGCGTGGGCTTAATTGCGTTCGGCGACCGCCTGCTCGCGGAAGGCACGCGGTTGATCGTCGTGCTCGTCGTCTCGACAGCTTTGACCATGATTGTCACGGCCCTCGTCTTCCGAGCCCTCGCGAAACCGGAGGACGAGTGATGCGCACGATCTCTGATCCCTCGCAATTCTGGATCTACCTCGCCGAACAGCCGCTGTTTTTCCTCGTGCTCACGGTGCTCGCCTATCTCGTGGGCGACCGCATCTCGCAAGCCTCGGGGCGGCATCCGGTGGCAAATCCGGTGCTGATCGCCGTGATGATCGTGGGCGGCGTGCTGCTGGCCACCACCACGCCGCATGCCCGCTATTTCGAGGGCGCGCGCTTCGTGCATGTGCTGCTTGGCCCGGCGACCGTGGCGCTGGCGCTGCCGATTATCCGGCATCGTGCGCTCATCCGCAGGCAATGGCGGGCGATTGTCGGCGCGATGGTGATCGGCGCGGGAGTCGGCGTCATCAGCGCAGCGGGGCTCGCGAAGATGCTCGGCCTTTCCGCCGGAACGGTCGCATCCATCGCGCCGAAGAGCGTGACCGCCGCGATCGCCATGGGCATTTCCGAGCAATTGGGTGGCACGCCGCCGCTCACCGCCGTGCTGGTGATCTCCACCGGCATTCTCGGCGCAATCCTCATCACGCCACTGATGAACCTGATTGCTGTAAAGGATTACGCCGCGCGCGGCTTCGCGGCGGGGCTCTCCGCGCATGGAATCGGAACGGCGCGGGCCTTGCAAGTCAATGAGAAGGCTGGCGCACATGCCGCCCTCGCCATGGGGCTCAACGGGCTGGTGACCTCGCTGCTTGCGCCGCTCCTGCTGTGGCTGCTGTGATGCACGCGGCTTTTCCGACTTTCCGCATCCGCCAGCCCGTGCGAAAAGGAACGGAATGACCCGCCGACCCAAGACCGCCCAGGCGCATGCCCTGCCCTCGCGCGAGGAAGTCCTCGCCTTTCTCGCGAATGCGCCGGATCGCGCCGGCAAGAACGAGATCGCGCGGCATTT
>JALOTF010000020.1 GCA_025458025.1 Beijerinckiaceae bacterium
CGCGAACCCAGTCTTTTCGTTTCGATCGGCGGCGGCATTCTGAAGATCACGGAGATCGGCCCCAACGAGGCCAAAGCCACGACGCTTGTGGCCCCCAAACCCGGCTCGATCATCACGGAATGGTCGGTACTCACCCTGCGCGTGCCGGAAACGAACCGCCGCGTGAATGACAGCGTGAGCGCATGGCTCGAAACGCTGGCGCAGCGCGGCCTCACGGAACAGGCCTTCAACGCGCGCTTCTTCCAGAATGGCGACAGCCGCGAGCCGGAACTCGCGGGCATTCGGGGTGCGCTGATCGGCTCCGCGCTGACCTTGCTGGTCACGCTGCTGCTCTGCGTGCCGATCGGGGTGGCGGCGGCGATTTACCTCGAGGAATTCGCCCCGAAGAACCGCTTCACGGACCTTCTGGAAGTCAACATCAACAACCTCGCAGCCGTGCCCTCCATCGTGTTCGGCCTGCTGGGTCTCGCGGTGTTCCTGAACGCGTTCGATCTGCCGCGCTCCGCGCCCCTGGTCGGCGGCCTCGTGCTGGCGCTGCTGGTGCTGCCGACGATCATCATCGCGAGCCGGGCCGCCTTGCGGGCGGTGCCGCCTTCCATCAAGGAAGCGGCCCTTGGCATCGGAGCCTCGCATCAGCAGGCGGTGTTCCACCATGTGCTGCCGCTCGCCATGCCCGGCATTATGACCGGCACCATCATCGGCATGGCCCATGCGCTGGGTGAAACCGCGCCGCTACTGATGATCGGCATGGTCGCGTTCATCGTCGATATTCCCGGCGCGATCACCGAGGCGGCAACCGTGCTGCCGGTGCAGATCTTCCTGTGGTCGGATTTGCCGGAACTCGCCTTCCAGTCCCGCACGGCTGGCGCGATCATCGTGCTGCTCGGCTTCCTGCTCGTGATGAACGCGGCTGCGGTCATCCTGCGGCGGATGTTCGAGCGCCGCTGGTGATCCGGATTTTCCCTTTCCTGCGTTTCGAGGACGCCCCATGAACGAGACTGCCACCATCGCCACCCCGCCCCAGACGGCGGAAGGCCCGCGCCCCAAGATCACCGCGCGGAACGTCAACGTGCATTACGGCGAGAAGCATGCGCTGAAGGATGTCTCCGTCGATGTGCCGGAAAAGGGCGTGATGGCCTTCATCGGCCCCTCGGGCTGCGGCAAATCCACCTTCCTGCGCTGCATCAACCGCATGAATGACACGATTTCCATCTGCCGCGTTTCGGGTGATCTGCGCATCGACGGGCGTGACATCTATGAGGCCGGCCTCGATCCCGTGCTGCTGCGCGCGCGCGTCGGCATGGTGTTCCAGAAGCCGAACCCGTTTCCAAAATCGATCTACGAGAATGTGGCCTATGGCCCGCGCCTGCATGGCCTCGGCAACACCAAGGCGGAACTCGATGAAATTGTCGAAGGGGCCCTGCGCAAGGCGAGCCTTTTCGAGGAGGTGAAGGACCGGCTGAAGGACTCGGGCACCTCGCTCTCCGGTGGTCAGCAGCAGCGCCTCTGCATCGCGCGTGCGATTGCCGTGCGCCCCGAAGTGATCTTGATGGACGAGCCCTGCTCGGCGCTTGATCCCATCGCCACGGCGAAGATCGAGGAACTGATCGACGAACTGCGCTCGAATTTCACGATCGTCATCGTCACGCATTCCATGCAGCAGGCCGCGCGCGTGTCGCAGCGCACGGCCTTCTTCCATCTCGGAAAGCTGATCGAGGATGGCGTTACCGACCAGATCTTCATGAACCCGCGCCACGAGCTGACGCGCAACTACATCACCGGCCGCTTCGGCTGATCGGACGGGAGAGCCCCATGAATAATCACACCGTCAAGGCATTCGACGAGGAACTCGGCGTTCTCTCGAGCAAGATCAACGAGATGGGCGGCATCGCGGAAGCCATGCTGGTGGAATCCATCGAAGCACTGGTCAAGGGCGACAAGGCCCGCGCCGAGGAGGTCATCCGGCAGGACAAGGCGCTCGATGCCCTCCAGCAGGAGATCGAGGATCTCGCGGTGGTCTTCATCGCGAAGCGCCAGCCCATGGCAAACGACCTTCGCCACGTGATGGGCACCGTGCGCATCGCCGGGGATATCGAACGCATCGGCGATCTGTTCAAGAACATCGGCAAGCGCGTGCGCGCGATGGATGCCGCGATGGTTGGAACGCGCACGCTTTCCGGCATCCAGAACATGGCGCGCATGGTGCAAGGCCAGCTGAAGCTCGTGCTCGACAGCTTCTCGCAGAACCGTCCTGATCTCGCTCGTGAGGTCTGGCTGCATGATGGCGAGATCGACGCGCTGCACAACTCGCTGTTCCGCGAATTGCTGACCTACATGATGGAAGACCCCCGCGCGATCACCTATTGCGCGCATCTTCTTTTCATCGCCAAGAATGTCGAGCGCGTGGGCGACCATGCCACGAACATCGCCGAGACGGTGCACCTGATCGAGACCGGCGAGCCGCTCGCGGGGCCGCGCCCCAAGGCGGATGACACGCATTACACCAAGGGCCTGAAGGCGGAGTGACGCCATGGCCCTGCGTGTGCTGATCGCCGAGGACGAGGAAGCGCTGGCGGTTCTCCTGCGCTATAACCTCGAGGCGGAAGGTTTTGCCGTGGAGCATGTCGCGCGCGGCGACGAAGCCGATCTGCGCCTCCGGGAAGACCCGCCGGATCTCCTGGTGCTCGACTGGATGATGCCCGGCCTCTCCGGCATCGAGATCTGCCGGCGGCTGCGTTCCCGGAAGGAAACCGCGCGCCTGCCGGTCATCATACTCACCGCGCGCGGCGAGGAGACAGACCGCGTACGCGGCCTCGAAACCGGGGCGGATGATTACATCGTGAAGCCCTTCTCCGTGCCGGAACTGATGGCACGCGTGAGCGCTCTCCTCCGGCGGACCAAGCCCGATCACCTCGCGGATCGGCTGGAAATCGGCGATCTGCTGGTGGATCGGCGCGCCAAGCGCGTGCATCGCGCCGGCAAGGAACTTCATCTCGGCCCCACGGAATTCCGCCTGCTGGAATTCCTGATGCAGAATCCGGGGCGCGTTTACGCGCGTAGCCAGTTGCTGGACAGTGTCTGGGGTCGCGACGCCTATATCGACGAGCGCACGGTGGATGTGCATGTCGGCCGCCTGCGCAAGGCCGTGACACGGCGCGGCCAGAAGGACCCGATCCGCACGGTGCGCGGCACGGGCTACGCCTTCGACGAAACCTTCGGCGGATAAGGCGTTCGACAGCAAAAAGGGGGCTCGCGCCCCCTGATTTCCGTTCCAGACTTTGGTGAGCCCTCAGCCGGCGCGGCGGCGATCGTTCTGCGGCTGGTAGGCCACGCGACAATGCGCGTCGCAATACACCTTGCCGTTGCCGGAATCCGCGCCGCAATAGGCGAAATTGCCGTCAAGTGGGTCACCCATCGGCCATTTGCACAGGCCCTCGCGCAGCTCCATGATGGAGATGCGGCGCGACAGCGGGATCATCACAACTTCCGCCGGCTTCTGGACGACTTCGACCTCGGTTTCGACCATCTCGATCACCGCCAGATTACCGCGTGTGGTTGCCACGGGAATGCGCACCGGCTTCACCGCCTGCTTCACCCGCGGACGGGCCACTGTCGCCGGTTTTGATTTTGCCCGGCCCGAAAGGCCCAGGCGATGCACCTTGCCGATGACCGCGTTGCGCGTGACGCCACCAAGCTCTGCTGCGATCTGGCTGGCACTCAACCCGTCCGACCACAGCTTTTTCAGCCGTTCGATACGACCGTCATCCCAAGACATTCCTGCCTCCTCGCCTTCCGGGACGAATCCCCAACCGACCTCGCGATTGCCGCTTTGCGAGGTGACGGAAACTCCGCCGCACGTGACTGATACTCAGAACCGGACGGGACAGGAGCCTGAGCGCAAGCGCCGCTCTCCCCGTCTGTTGATGGCCTTACACTAGACGCTTCCGGGCCTCTTTGTTGAGCACCCGCAGGCCCAAGATCACCGTTTTCAACAGCGATCTGCCACAACCAGCGTCGTGGCTCTGAGCTTCCACCGTCCCGCAACGTCCTGAGGCGGGCCGGCCAATCGCCTCAGCATATGGGTGCGAATCTTGACTTTTCAAGGGAAATCACCGAGACAACGACAGCGGAAAGCCGCCCTTGCCGGGCGGCGTTCTTTTTTCCGCCAAAGCCTTCCATCGTTACTTCAGGAGAGAGGACCTCCGGTCAGGACCGCCATGAACACTTCCCCGAAAAACGCCCCGAGCGGCGTCTCCAAGGCCGAACCGAACACGCCATCGGCATTGCTGCCGACTTATGCGCGCGCGGAACTCGCCTTCGAGCGAGGGAGCGGAGCGTGGCTGACTTCGACCGATGGTCGACGCTACCTCGATTTCGCGGCGGGCATCGCGGTGAATGTCGCGGGCCATGCGCATCCGCATCTCGTGCAGGCGCTCACTGAGCAGGCCGGCAAGCTCTGGCATGTCTCGAATGTGTATCGCATTCCCGAGGGTGAGCGGCTCGCCAAGCGCCTGACGGATCTCACTTTCGCGGATGTGGTGTTCTTCACCAATTCCGGTGCGGAAGCGCTTGAATGCGCAATCAAGATGGCGCGGAAGTACCACGCGGCGAACGGCAACCCCGAGCGCTACCGCCTCATCACGTTCGAGGGCGCCTTCCATGGCCGCACCTTGGCCACCATCGCGGCGGGCGGGCAGAAGAAATATCTCGAAGGCTTCGGCCCGCCGGTCGAAGGCTTTGATCAGGTGCCCTTCGGTGATCACAAGGCGCTTGAAGCCGCCATTGGTCCCGAAACCGCGGGCATCCTCATCGAGCCGGTGCAGGGCGAAGGCGGCGTACGCCCGGTGCCGCCGCAATGCTTGCGCGGCCTGCGGGAACTCTGCGACAAGCACGGCATCCTGCTCGTGCTCGATGAAGTGCAGAGCGGTGTGGGCCGTTCTGGCAAGCTTTTCGCGCATGAATGGTCGGGCGTCACGCCGGATATCATGGCCGTGGCGAAGGGCATTGGCGGCGGCTTCCCCATGGGAGCCTGCCTTGCCACGCGCGAAGCGGGCAAGGGCATGGTCGCGGGCACGCATGGTTCCACCTATGGCGGCAATCCGCTCGCCATGGCTGTGGGCAATGCGGTGCTCGATGTCATCACCGCGCCAGGCTTCCTCGAGAATGTGCAGCAGATGTCGCTGCGCCTTTCGCAGCGCCTCGCGGAGCTGAAGGATCGCTTCCCCGGTGTCATCGCCGAGGTGCGTGGCTCCGGCCTGCTGATGGGCCTCAAGATGCAGGTGCCGAACACGGAATTCGTGGCAGCACTCCGCAACGAGGGTCTGCTGACGGTGGGTGCGGGCGACAACGTGGTGCGTCTCCTGCCGCCGCTCATCATCGGTGAGGACGAGGTGCGAACCGCGACCGAGGCCATCGAGCGTGCGGCCGCCGCCTTCGCGCAGAAATCGAGCAACGCGGCCTGAGGGCCAGCGTCCGGGCCCCCGTTCCACGCGGGGGCCGTTCTTTCCTTTTCGTGATCCCATGAACAGTTCCAAGCTTCCCGCCGGCTACCGGCATTTCATTGATCTTTCCGATCTCGATTCCGCTACCATCCGCGCGCTGGTGGAGCAGGCGAAGGCCCTGAAGGCCCGCCGCCGCAACCCGCGCGACATGGATAAAATCCTCAAAGGCAAGAAGATCGCGATGATCTTCGAACAGCCCTCGATGCGCACCCGCATGAGCTTCGATGTCGGAATCCGTGAACTCGGCGGCCAGTCGATCATGGTCACCGGCAAGGAGATCGAGCTTGGCGAACGTGAGACCATCGCCGACACCGCGCGCGTGCTCTCGCGCTATGTCGATGGCATCATGATCCGCATCCTCAATCACGGACAGCTGAAGGAGCTCGCGGAATACGCGACCGTTCCCGTGATCAACGGGCTGACAAAAACCTCGCATCCCTGCCAGGTGATGGCGGATGTCCTCACCTTCGAGGAGCATCGCGGGCCGATCGCCGGGCGCACGATCGCCTGGACTGGCGACATGAACAACGTGCTGCGCTCGTGGATTCACGCCGCCGCGCGCCTTGGTTTCGCGATGAAGATTGCCACACCGGCGGAACTCTCCCCGCCGGATGATCTCATCCAGTGGGGCCGGGAGAACGGCGCGAAGCTGACCCTGCTGCGCGACCCCAACGAGGCCGTGAAGGGCGCGGATTGCGTTGTCACGGATAGCTGGGTCTCGCTGGGTGATACCGATGGCGGCCGCCGCCACAACCTGCTCAAACCCTATCAGGTGAACAGCCGCCTGATGGCGGAAGCGCCCGAGGCGGTCTTCATGCATTGCCTGCCGGCTAAACGCGGTGAGGAAGTCACCAACGAGGTGATCGACGGCCCGCAATCCGTGGTGTTCGACGAGGCCGAGAACCGCCTGCACGCGCAGAAAAGCGTGCTCGCCTGGTGCTACGGCGCGAGCCTTGCCTGATGGGAGAGGGCCAGCCCTTTTCCCTGCCGCTCGGCTCGGATGATATCGTCCTGCCCTTCCGGGTGGAGGCGCTGGATACGCGCGGCCGCTCGGTACGACTGGGGCATGTACTCGACGAGATCCTCGCGCGCCATGCCTATCCGGCCAAGGTCGAGCGCCTGCTGTCGCAGGCCATCGTGCTGACGGCGCTGATGGGGTCCTCGCTGAAATTCGATGGTCGCTTCCAGCTCCAGACCAAGAGCGAGGGCCCGGTTTCCATGCTCGTCGTGGATTTCTCCACGCCGGCGGATATGCGCGCCTATGCGCGGTTCGATGAAGAGGCTGTAGCGAAGCTGCCGGCCAATGCCAGCGATGCGGATCTGCTTGGGCAGGGCTATCTCGGCTTCACCATCGAGCAGGCTGCCTTGCAATCTCGCTATCAAGGCATCGTGAGCCTTGAAGGGCAGGGGCTTGAGGCAGCAGCGATGCAGTATTTCAAGCAATCCGAACAAATTCCCTCCGTTGTGCGCCTCGCGGTCGCCGAGGAGCAGGTGATGATCGGCGGAACGCGCCGCCATCGCTGGCGTGCGGGTGGTATTCTCGCGCAGTTCCTGCCGGCGGCTCCCGAACGCATGCGCGTGGCGGATCTCGATCCCGGTGACGCACCCGCGGGCACGCCGAAGCAGGAAGTGGCCGAGGACGATGCCTGGGTGGAGGCGCGCAGCCTCGTCGAGACCACCGAGGATCTCGAACTCGTAGACCCCGATCTCGGTCTCGACCGGTTGCTCTACCGGCTCTTCAATGAGCGCGGCGTAACCGTGCAGAATCCGCTGATGATTGTCGATCAATGCCGCTGCTCGGAGACCAAGATCCGCCAGATGCTCGCGCAATTCTCGGCCGAGGATCTCTCGGATATGCGCGAAGAAGATGGTCAGATTGGCATCACCTGCGAATTCTGCTCGCGGAAATACCGGCTTAATCTGGCATCAAGCGCTCAGTGAACGACCCGCCGGGCATCCGGCATGTCGAGCGAGAAGGCCGGAATTTCCACGAGCAGGCTGCGGCCATCGCTGGCGACCATCTCGTAGCGGCCGACCATCACGCCCTGGCTGGTATGGAGTGGGCAGCCCGACGAGTAATTGAAGCTCTCACCGGGTTTCAGGATCGGCTGTTCGCCCACCACGCCGGGCCCGCGCACATGCTCGACATGGCCATTGGCATCGGTGATCTGCCACTGGCGCGCGCGCAGCTGCACCGTCAACTCACCCAGATTGCGGATGCGGATGGCATAGGACCAGAAATAATTGCCCTCGTCCGGGTTCGAGCGCTCAGGCTCGAAAGCGGGATGGACGATAACCTCGATGCCTTCGGTAACCGCGCGATACACGGGTGATTTGCTCCTTCACATGGCGGGCAGGCTTGCAAGATGGCGGCAGCCGCGCCGCACGTCAACGAAATCCGTGGACAATCCCGCCCTTGCGTTGCGGCACTCCGCCGCTTCCTTTAGCCGTGTTGGGCCTCACATGGGAGAGCCTTTTGGCGGCGCAGGCCTTGGCGAGCAACGCGGTTCCGGTAGCGGCCTTTCGGGCCGGCATCTTTTCCGACGGGATGATCGAGACGCTCCTCGCCGAGGGCGCCATCCGTCCCGCCTTGCCGCTTGCCGAAGGGCAGGTGCAGCCCGCGAGCCTCGATCTGCGGCTGGGCAAGCGTGCCTGGCGCATTCGCGCGAGCTTCCTGCCGGGGAAGAACGGCACGGTGGCTGAACGGATCGCCCATTACGCTCTTCATGAAATCGACCTCACGCCGGGCGCGGTGCTGGAAACCGGCTGCGTGTATATCGCGGAGGTGTTGGAAGACCTCGCCCTGCCAGGACAGGTTTCGGCCAGCGCGAACCCCAAGAGTTCCACCGGCCGGCTCGACGTCTTCACGCGCGTCATCGTCGATCAGGCCTCGGCCTTCGACCAGATCACGCCGGGCTATGCCGGGCCGGTTTTCGCCGAAATCTCGCCGCGCACCTTCCCGGTGCTGGTGCGCACGGGGTCGCGCCTGTCGCAGATCCGCTTCCGCCGTGGTGAAGCACGGGTGGATGATCGCGCCTTGCTGGCGCTCCACAACCGCTCGCGTCTTGTGGATCAGGATACGGCCCTCATCCAGGATGGCGTGGCGCTTTCGGTCGATCTCTCGGGATTTGATGCGCATGGCCTCGTCGGCTATCGCGGCAAGCGGCATACCGGCCTCGTGGATGTCGATAAGCCCGGCGCCTATCGCAAGGCGGAATACTGGGAGCCGATCTTCCTCTCGGGCCGCCGTGAACTCATCCTCGATCCCAACGAGTTCTACATCCTCGCCTCGAAGGAAGCTGTGCATGTCCCGCCGGATCATGCGGCGGAAATGGTGCCGTTTGATGCGCAGGTGGGCGAGTTTCGCGTGCATTACGCGGGCTTTTTCGATCCCGGTTTCGGCCATGCCGAGGCGGGCGGGGCCGGCGCGCGCGGCGTGCTGGAGGTGCGCTCGCGCGATGTGCCCTTCATCCTCGAAGACGGGCAGGTCGTGGGTCGCCTGATCTATGAGCGCATGGCGGAAATGCCGCGCGCCCTTTATGGCCGCGAGAAAGCCTCGAACTATCAGGCGCAAGGCCTGAAGCTCTCGAAGCATTTCATCGACTAGGCGGAACGCTCCCGCCGCAATTGGGCGATTTCCGCGCGCAACGCCCGCAATTCCTCCGCCACCTGCGCCATCTCGCGCGGATCATGCAGCAGCGTGCGCGGATCGGATGCGTTCTTCTCGTCATCCAGCGCGCTGACCACGACACCGATGAAAAGGTTCAGCATCATGAAAGCCGAGAACAGGATGAAGGTCACGATGTAGATCATCGCGTAGGCATGCTTCTCCATCAGGGGCTTGGCGATGCCACCCGACCAGTCATCGAAGGTCATGATCTGGAACAAAGTGTACGTCGTGGCGCTGAGCGAACCGAACTGCTCCGGCGAGGTTCCCCCGAAGAGCTTCGTGCCCATCACGGCATAAACGTAATAGATGAGCGTCGTCAGCAGGATGATCGACCCCATGCCGGGGATCGCGCCAATCAGCCCGCTCACCACCCGCTTCAGCGAGGGAATGGCGGTGACGAGGCGCAACAGGCGCAGCACGCGCAAGGAACGCAGCACCGAGAGCGCGCCCGTGGCGGGCAGCAATGCGATGCCGATGACAATCGTATCAAAGATATTCCACGGGTCGCGAAAGAAAGCGCCGCGACGGACGATCAGCCGTGCCAGCAATTCCGCCACGAAGATCCAGAGGAACATCGCATCGAGCGCATGGAGCAGAGGGCCATAGCTCGCCATCACGGTCGGGCTGGTTTCAAGCCCGAGGGTGATGGCGTTCAGCACGATGAGCACCACCACGACCCGCTCGGTAAGGGGGTGGTCGACGAGAGTTTTCAGGATCTTCATGGGGCTGCCCCGCTTCCATGGCTGTCGCAGCCTAGTTAGGCGTTGCGGCAGCTGTGTCGAGCCTTTGGCTTCGCGTTTCCCCAGCAGAAACACGAACCTCGCCTTCTCGCTTGAAATCCACCGGCCTCCCGGCCTATGAGAGCGCAGCGCGGGTATGATGTAATGGTAGCCTGTCAGCTTCCCAAGCTGAACGCGCGGGTTCGATTCCCGCTACCCGCTCCAGCCAATATCCCCTCACGCCTCTCTCCTTTGCCGGAATTTGCGCGGCTAGCGACGCAGCGCTTTGCTGGGTATGTCTCGCGTTGACAGCCGAGGGAAACGCGATCCACTGTTTCACGCAACATCCAGCATGGCAGGAGAGACCGGTGGCAGAGAGTGATCAATTCGAAAAAGGGCTGAAGGTTCGTCGGCAGGTGCTGGGCTCGGATTACGTCGATGGCTCTATCGCCCGCGCCGACGATTTCATGATGGCTTTCCAGCGCATCACCACCGAATGGTGCTGGGGCTATGCGTGGACCCGGCCCGGCCTCGACCTGAAGACCCGCTCGATGCTCAATCTCGCGATGCTCACTGCCATGGGGAAGCCGAACGAATTGAAGCTGCACGTCAGGGGCGCGCTCACCAATGGCGTCACCGTAGATGAGATCAAGGAAATCCTGCTCCACGCCACGGTCTATGCCGGTGTTCCCGCCGGGCTGGATGCCTTCAAGGCCGCCCATGAGGTGCTGAAGGCGGAAGGGGCGATCTGAGCATACCACCTGTGGCCGTGGCTCAGGCCGCGGGACGCGACGCCGCCCGCGCCAGAATGGAACGGGCGCGCAGACGCACCGGCTCATCCACCATCGCGCCATCCACGGCCACCGCGCCCTCGCCGGATGCGAGGATGCGCTCTGCCCAGGTGATGTCCGTCGGCGAGGGCATGAAGCCTTCGATGGCCGGCGCGACCTGTTTGGGGTGAATGCAGAGCTTGCCCATGAAACCGAGTGAACGGGCATGCCGCGCGTCGTCGGTCACCAGTGCGGGTTGGTCGATGGCGGTCGTCACGCCATCAATCGGTGGCGTGAGCCCTGCCAGCCGCGAGGCCAGCACCAATTCCGAACGGGCCGCCAGCAACGCCTCGCGCGTATGTTCGCAGCCGAGATCAGCGCAATAATCGATCGAACCGAAGGCGAGGCGGAAGACGCCTTGCGTCGCGGCAATCTCGCGCGCATCCGCCAGCCCGCGCGCGCTTTCAACCAGCGCGATGACGCGGATTCCTGCCTTCATGGCTGCTGTGCAGGCCTGGCTGAGGCCGGGATTCGCTTCCGCTTTCGGCAGCATGATCGCGTGGATCTTCAGCGCGGTCGCCGCTGCGAGATCCGTTTCGTGCCAAGGCGAGCCGGGTGCATTCACCCGCACGATGACAGGGAGAGCTGTGAACGAAGCATCCAGCGCTGCGCGCGCAATCTCCTTGCGATCGGGTGCGACGGCATCCTCGAGGTCGAGGATGACCGCATCCGCGCCCGAGGCCGCCGCCTTGGCGAAACGCTCCGGGCGATCGGCGGGCACGAACAGGGGCGCGATGCATTCCATGGCTCAACTCGGGGAAGGAGGGGAGAGAAGGGCGACCACAAGCCCTGGGCAAGCGGCCGCCCGGTTTCGCGTCACTCGATGCGCACGCCGGCAGCCTGGATGATGGGCGTCCAGCGCGCGATTTCAGAGGCGATGAAGGCGCGCAGGCCATTCGGGGTCTGCTGCTCGGCGGTGGGAATTTCCGCACCGATCTCCGTGAGCTTGGCCTTCAGGGTGGCATCATTCAGCGCCGCACGTAGCGCGCCGTTCAGCTTTTCGATCGCAGCCGGCGGGGCATCCTTGTGCGTGAACATAGCGTTCCACACGATGACCTTGAAATCCGGCACGCCGGCTTCCGTGCTGGTCGGCACATCCGGCAGCAGGGCGGCGCGCTGGTCCTGCGCGATGGCGAGCGTCTTAATGGTGGCGGCGCGAGTCTGCGGCGCCACGTTCACGCCCTGGTCGCAGAGGTAATCGACCTTGCCGCCGACGAGATCGTTCATCGCCGGCGCGGTGCCGCGATAGGGGATGCCCGCGACCTTCACCCCGATCACCGAGTGGAAGAGCAGGCAGGTGGTGTGGCTCACGGAGCCCACGCCTGCATGCGCGTTGTTGGCGGTGGCCTGATTAGCCTTCAGCCAGGTCACGAGTTCGCGCAGCGTGTTGGCGGGGTGGTCCTTCCGCACATTCACGAAGATCGGGTTCGTGTTGACGAGGCCGATATGCGCGAAATCTTCCACCGGGCGATAGCGCAGGTTGGGGTTGAGCGACACGGCGGCAGCATGCGTGCCGGTATGGCCGATCAGGATCGTGTGGCCATCCGAGGCACCGGCCATCAGGCGCTGGCCCGCCAACGTGCCGGCCGCGCCCACCGCGTTCTCGATGATCACCGGCTGGCCAAGCGTGCGGCTCATATGCTCACCGATGAGACGACCCACCACGTCGGTCGGGCCACCAGCCGCGAAGGGGATGAGCATGGTGATGGGCTTGGTGGGGAAGTTCTGCGCCGCGGCAATGCCCGCGGACAGCGCAAGGGCCGCGAGGCCCGCCAGCAGAGGCCTGATTTGTAGTCTCATCGTTTTCTCCCTGTTTTCGGTCTGATTGTTCTTGTTTTTGCTCAGAATGACCTCGGCAAACCGAGGATATGCTCGGCGACGTAGGACAGGATCAGGTTCGTCGAGATCGGCGCGACCTGATAGAGCCTCGTTTCGCGGAACTTGCGTTCGACATCATATTCGCACGCAAAGCCGAAGCCGCCATGGAACTGGATGCAGGCATTCGCCGCCTCCCAACTCGCCTTGGCGGCGAGATACTTGGACATGTTCGCCTGCGCGCCGCAGGGCTGGTGCGCATCATAGAGCCGGCAGGCCTCGAAGCGCATGAGGTTCGCGGCCTCCACCTCGATGAAGCTCTCGGCGATGGGGAATTGCACGCCCTGGTTCTGGCCGATGGGACGGCCAAACACGATCCGCTCCTTGGTGTAGGCCGTCACCTTGTCGATGAACCAGTAGCCATCACCGATGCATTCCGCCGCGATCAGCACGCGCTCGGCATTGAGGCCGGTGAGGATATACTTGAAGCCCTGGCCCTCTTCCCCGATGAGGTTCTCAGCCGGAATCTCCAGATTGTCGAAGAACAGCTCATTCGTCTCGTGATTGACCATGTTGAGGATGGGCCGTACCTCCAGCCCCTTGCCGATGGCCTCGCGCAGATCGACGAGGAAGATCGACATGCCCTCGCTCTTCTTCTTGACCTGATCGAGCGGGGTTGTGCGCGCGAGCAGGATCATCAGGTCCGAATGCTGGATGCGGGAAATCCACACCTTCTGGCCGTTGATGACGTAGCGATCGCCCTTCTTGACGGCGGTGGTCTTGATCTTGGTGGTGTCGGTGCCGGTAGTCGGCTCCGTCACGCCCATGGATTGCAGGCGGAGTTCGCCGCTCGCGATCTTCGGCAGGTAGAATTTCCGCTGCGCTTCCGAACCATGCCGGATGAGCGTGCCCATATTGTACATCTGGCCGTGGCAGGCACCGGAATTGCCGCCCGCGCGGTTGATCTCCTCCATGATGACGCTCGCCTCGGTGAGGCCGAGGCCCGAGCCGCCATACTCCTCGGGGATGAGCGCGGCCATCCAGCCGGCCTTGGTGAGGGCATCGACGAATTCCTCGGGGTAGCCGCGTTTCTCATCGATCTTGCGGTGATATTCGGCGGGAAATTGGGCGCAAAGATCGCGCACCGCCTCGCGGATTTCGGGGAAGAGTTCGGCACCAACATTCTGCATGGTCTTGTCTTTCTTCGTCGGGTTCAGGCGAATTCCGCCATGCCTTCCATCGTCAGCGCGCCGGATTTCTCGGCCCAGAGCTGCGCCTTTCCCGGTTCGGCCAGCCGGCCATGCACCGCGAAGGGATCGATGTGGAAGGTTGGCGCAACCGCGCGGAATGAGAAGGTCTTCAAGCTGACCTCCGGTTTCGCCCGCCGCAGGCCGTCGAGCAGCAGGGTGGCGATCAACGGCCCGTGCACGATGAGGCCGGGATAGCCTTCCTCGTTCGTTACGTAATCGAGATCGTAGTGGATGCGGTGCGAGTTGAAGGTGAGCGCCGAATAGCGAAAGAGCAGCACCGCATCCGGATGGATGGGGAAGCTCCATTCCGCACCGGCAGGCGGGGCGACGGGCGGAGGCGGGGGCGCACCGGGCGCGGCGGCCTCGCGATAGACGATATCGTGCTCTTCCTCGATGGCCGGGCCATTCTCGCCGGAAATCTCGTGCCGCACGGTGACGAAGACGAGATCGCCGCTCTTGCCGGCCTTGTGCGTGATGCTTTTCACGGTGGAGACGCGGCTCCCCTTCTCACCGATCAGCAGCGGCATCAGGAATACGAAGCGGCTGCCCGCCCACATCCGGCGCGGCAGCGGCACGGGCGGCAGGAAACCGCCGCGCGTGGGGTGGCCATCCGGTCCCGCTTCCTTCAGCGGGCTGATGGGCAGGAAATGCAACCAATGCCAGAGCGGCGGCAGGGCCGAGCCCTCGGCATAGGCCGGATCTTCGCGGTTCAGCGTGGCCGCGAGCGCGTTGGAGGGGAAAGCCGCGAGGCGTTCCTCACGCGTCTCGCTGCGGCCGATCCACTGGCGGAGATGGTCGAGATCAAGGCTCATGGGATGCTCGGTTCAGGTGGTCCGGGGCGTCGCGAGGCACGCGAGGCTCGTCGCGAATTCGCGCGCGGATTGCCGGGCGATGCCTTCATCCAGCGTGATCACAACGCGGGCTGACGCATCCGGCAGGAGGGCCCGCACCTTCGCGGCGATCTTCGCGCGGCGCTCGGGAAGGGGGATCGGCGCATCGAGATCGACAAAGGTTTCGAGTGTGGTGCCATCGGCCATGTCAAGCCGGACCTGCGCGGCAGTATCGCTGATGCTCCCGTCACCGGTGACGGTCACGCGGTCACGCAGGGGCAGAAGGTCGGCACGGGCGCAGGTCTCCGACGAGAAGACATCGAGCGCGCCGGTATCCATGCCAGAAAGCGCCATGGCGCTGGTGAGGCGGTAGGAGAATTTAGCCTCCAGCCCCGTCTCTGGTGCCGGGATATCACACACGCGCAGCCAGCGCGGATTGACCCGTAGGTTGACGCCTTTCACGCGCTCAAGGCTGAATTCCGGGCGCTGGCGCAACTGGTTCAGCGCTTCCAGAGTCGCGTGCGTGCCATGGCAGCAGGCATGGAATTTGTGCTGCACGGCCTCGAACCAGAACGCCGTGCCGAGGCCCGCGAGCGACGCTTCGAGATCACGGCATTCGCCCGCATGCGTCTCCGCGAAGCCTTGCAGGCATTCGATGCCATCGGGCCGCGAGATGAACCCGCCCGCTGCGAGCAAAGCAGCTTCCACGCCGTTGGAGGCGGCAATGCCGGCATTGAAGGGCTTGCCCATCGTGCCGAATTGCGATTTCAGCCCGGAGGCGCGCGTCGCGGTGACGCCGAGCGCATGCTGCATCCGCTCCTGCGAGAGGCCCAGCAATCGCCCCGCCGCCACGCATGCGCCGAAAGCACCGGCGGTCGCGGTCTGGTGGAAGCCGTGATTGTAATGCCCCGTGCCGAGCCAATGGCCGATGCGGCTGGCCGCTTCCATGCCAATCAGCGCGGCTTCGAGGAAGGCCGCACCGCTCACATCCTGCCGCTCGGCCATGGCGAGCGCGGCGGGGAAAATCGCCACGCTGGGATGGCCGACATTCGCGAAATGCGTGTCATCGTAATCGAGGGCATGAGACAGCGCGCCATGGGCGAGAGCTGCCGCGCGGGCCGGCACTTTGCGTTCAAGGCCCAGCACGGTTGCCTGCGCGTTGCCGGCTTCCTCCGCAACCATTGCGCGGACGATGCGCGCGACCGGCTCATCGAGCCCGGCCAAGGCGACTGCGGCCCAATCCATGAGCGAGAGTCGCGCGACGGCAAGCGCCGAGGGCGGGATGTCTCGCGCGGGGCCTACCCCGAAAGCAGCAACGCGCGAGGTGATCGAGCCGGAATCCATACGAATGCCGTCCATCTCAGCCCGCCTTTCGCCACATCGCGGGGCCGAGCGTGTGAACCGAAGCGCCTGTCGCATCGACCGCGACCGTCACCGGCATGTCTTCGACGATGAATTCGTGAATTGCCTCCATCCCAAGATCCTCGAAGGCGAGGACGCGCGCGGATTTGATCGCCTTGGAGACGAGATAGGCCGCGCCGCCGACCGCGATCAGATAGGCCGCGCCGTGACCGCGGATGGCCTCGATGGCCTCGGGGCCACGCTCGGCCTTGCCGACCATCACCAGCAGGCCTGTTTCGGCGAGCATGGTCTCGGTGAAGCGATCCATGCGGGTGGAAGTAGTCGGGCCAGCGGGGCCAACAGCCTCACCCGCGATGGGATCAACCGGGCCGACATAATAGATCGCGCGGTTGGTGAAATCGACCGGCAGCTTCTCGCCGGAAGCGAGCATTTTCGCCATGCGGGCATGGGCGGCATCCCGGCCCGTGAGCAGCCGGCCCGAGAGCAGCAGTGTTTCGCCCGCTTTCCAGGTGGCGACTTCGGCGCGCGTGAGATGATCAAGATCGACCTTTCGCAGGCGGGAATCCGTTGTCTCGAGGATCACCTCCGGCCAGAGCCTGAGGTCCGGCGGGGCGAGCCGCACCGGGCCGGAGCCATCGAGCGTGAAATGCGCGTGCCGGTCTGCCGCGCATTGCGGCACGATGCCCACGGGTTTCGATGCGGCGTGGGTCGCGAAGGTTTCGATCTTCACATCAAGCACGGTGGTGAGCCCGCCAAGGCCCTGCGCGCCGATGCCGAGCGCATTCACCTTGTCGCAGATATCGATGCGCATTTCCTCGAGCTTCGATTGCGGCCCGCGACGCTTCAGCTCCGGCATGTCGATGGGCGAAAGCAGCGCGTGCTTCGCCATGCCCAAAGCCTTTTCGGGCGAGCCGCCGATGCCGATGCCGAGCAGCCCCGGCGGGCACCAGCCCGCGCCCATGCTTTCGACCGATTTCAGCACCCAGCCGACAATGTCATCCGAGGGTTCGAGGGCCGCGAATTTTGCCTTGTTCTCCGAGCCGCCGCCCTTCGCCGCGACATGCACCTCGATCTTGTCGCCCGCGACCAGCTCGACATGCAGCAAGGCCGGGCTGTTGTCGCGCGTGTTCTTGCGGGCAAAGATCGGGTCATCCACCATGGAGGCGCGCAGCGGATTGGCTTCCGCCTGCCAGGCTTTCCGCACAGCCTCGTTCACGATCTCCTGCATCGAGCGGTTGCTCTCGATGTGCGCGCCCATGCCGACCTTCATGAAGATCTGCGCCGAGCCGGTATCTTGGCAGATCGGTCGTTTGCCGAGCGCTGCCATCCGCGAATTGACAAGAATCTGCGCCATGGCGTTGCGCGCCGCCGGGCTTTCCTCCCGCGCATAGGCCGCAGCCAGCGCCTCGATGTAATCGGGCGGGTGGAAATACGAGATGTATTGCAGGGCATCTGCAATGCTCTCGATCAGGTCGTCCTCGCGGATGATTGCCATGGCGCGCCCTCAGCCGTGCATGGTGATGACGTGGCGGATCACCTCGCCGCGATCCAGTCGGTCAAAGGCCTCGTTGATGCCCTCCAGCGGTCCTGTGGAGGAGAGGAGCTTGTCCACCGGCAGCTTGCCTGCCTTGAACAGCGCGATGTAGCGCGGGATATCGCGGCTCGGCACGCAGGAGCCCATATAGCCCCCCATCACGATCCGCTCCTCGGCAACAAGGCTCACGGCGGGCACGGCGAATTGCGTCGCTGGTGCGGGCAGACCGCCCGTGGCGGTGATGCCGCCGCGCCGCGTGATGGCATAGGCCGTTTCAAAAGCTTTCGCTGCGCCCGCGAGTTCAATCGCGTGGTCCACGCCGCCCTTCGTGAGGGCACGCACCTGCGCCACGAGATCGGGATCGGAGGCGAGGAAACCATCGGTCGCGCCGAGGTCTTTCGCGATTGTGAGCTTCGCGGGGTTAAGGTCAATCGCGATGATCCGCTCAGCGCCACTAGCGACCGCCCCAAGCACGGCCGAGAGCCCGACGCCGCCAAGCCCGATGACCGCCACGCTCTGGCCCGGCCGCACCTTGCAGGTGTTCATCACCGTGCCGACGCCGGTCATCACCGCGCAGCCAAAAAGCGCCGCATGGGTGAGCGACACATCCGGGTCGATCTTTACGATCGAACGGCGATGCACCACGGAATATTCCGAGAAGGCGCAGACCCCGCAATGGTGGTTCAGCGAACCATCATCGCAGGTAAAGCGCCGCCCGCCACCGAGCAGGGTTCCCGCGACATTCGCCGCATTGCCCGGCTCGCAGAGGGCCGCGCGGCCTTCCGCGCAGAAGCCGCAGGTGCCGCAGGTCGGCACGAAACTCATCACCACGGGATCACCGCGCTTCAGGTCATCGACGCCCGCGCCGACCTCCTCGACCACTGCCGAGGCTTCGTGCCCCAACGCCACGGGCAGCGGCCGTGGCCGATCGCCGTTGATGCCCGAGAGATCGGAATGACACACCCCCGCCGCCGCGATCCGCACCAGCACCTCGCCCGGGCCCGGTGGCGCCAGCGTCACGGTCTCGATGGAGAGCGGACGCGATTGCGCATAGGGCCGGGGCAGGCCGGACTGGCGGAGAATGGCGGAGCGAATCTTCACGGGGCTTGTATCCTGTCTTTTTGTTGCGGTCAGATCGTGCGGCCGCCATCGACCTCAAGAATGACGCCCGTGACGAACTCAGCTTCATCCGAGGCGAGATAGAGGCAGGCATTGGCGATATCATCCGGCGTCGAGAGACGGCCGAGCGGGATGGTGCCAAGGAATTTCGCCCGGTTCTCCGGCGTATCCGGCATGCCCATGAACTGTTCCAGCAGGCCGGTCGCGCCCATCACCGGGGCCACGCAATTCACGCGGATCTTGTCCGGCGCGAGTTCCACGGCCATCGAGCGCGAGAGCAGGTTCACTGCCCCCTTGGTGGAGTTGTACCAGGTGAGGCCAGGGCGCGGGCGGATGCCGGCGGTCGAGCCGATGTTGATGATTACGCCGCCGCCTTTTGCCCGGTAATGCGGGATGATCGCGCGCGACATGTGGAACATCGCCTTCACGTTGATCGCGTAGACGCGATCGAATTCCTCTTCCGTCACCTCCATGATCGGCTTGTTGCGATGGCTCCAGCCGGCATTGTTCACGACGATATCAAGCCGCCCGCCGCCAAATTCCGCCGCGGTCTTCACGGCAGCTTCGGTCTCGGCCTGCGAGGTCACATCCGCCTTCACCGCGATGGCCGAAGCACCGATTTCCGAGGCGACGCGCTTGGCGCCTTCGAGATTGATATCCACCACCGCAACCTTCGCGCCTTCGCGCGCATAGGTCTTCGCAATGCCTTCGCCGAACCCCGAACCCGCGCCGGTGATGAGGGCGGTCTTGCCTTTGAGACGCATGGTCAACTCCTTCAAATCCTGAGTGAATAAGCGGGGTGGGCTCCCGCTGTGCGAGTTCAGCCGTGTTTGACGACGAGGGTTTTCAGCGCGCCGAATTCATAGAGCGCCTCGAAGCCCTTCTCGCGGCCATGGCCGGATTTCTTCATGCCGCCGAAGGGCAGTTCGATGCCGCCGCCCGCGCCATAGCCGTTCACGAAGAGCTGGCCGGCGCGCACCTTGCGGGCCACGCGGATCGCGCGGTTGCAATCGCCCGACCAGACGCCCGCGACGAGGCCGTAATCCGTGCCATTGGCGAGGCGCAGCGCGTCTTCCTCATTGTCGAAGGGCATGGCCGCGAGCACGGGGCCGAACACTTCGAGCTGTGCGAGTTCGGAAGCCGGGTTTACCTCGTGGTAGATCGTGGGCTGCACATAGAAGCCATCGGCGGGCGTGTTGCTGGCGATCTGGCCCTGCGCGAGAATGCGCGCACCATCGCGTTCCGCCCGCTGGAGCATCGCGCCGATGCGGTTCTTCTGGCCGGCGCTGATCACCGGGCCGAGATCGAGATCCATCTCCGGCGTGCCGGCACGGATCTGCTCGAAGCGAAGCTTGAGATCCGCCATGAACTTGTCCCAGATGCGCCGTTCCACCAGCACGCGGGAACCCGCCGAGCAGGTCTGCCCGGCATTCTGCACGATCGCCCCAGCCACAGATTGCACGGCTGCTGCGAGATCGGCATCGCCGAACACGATCTGCGGAGATTTGCCGCCGAGTTCGAGCGTGCAGCCGATATGGTTCTTCGCCGCCGCGATCTGGATCAGCGTGCCGACTTCCGGGCTACCCGTGAACGAGATGAAATCGATCCCGCGATGGTTGGAGAGCGCGGCACCCGCTTCTTCGCCGAGGCCGGGCACCACGTTGATCGCGCCATCGGGGAAGCCCGCTTCCGCCGCGAGTTCCGCGAGGCGCAAAGGCACCATGCAGGCCTCCTCCGCCGGTTTGATGACGGTGGCGTTGCCCATGGCGAGGGCCGGGGCGACCGTGCGGCCGAACATCTGGCCGGGATAGTTCCACGGGATGATATGCGCCGTGACACCCAGCGGCTCATAGAGCGTGTTGACAAGAAACCCTTCCATAAAGGGAATGGTGTCGCCATGCACCTTGTCAGCCGCACCGCCGTAGTATTCGAAATAGCGGCTCACGGCGACGACATCGGCGCGGGCCTGCTTCAGCGGCTTGCCGGTATCGCGCGCTTCGAGCAGCGCGAGTTCCTCGAAATTGTCATCCACGAGGCGCGACAGGCGCATCAGCAGGCGACCCCGCTCGGTGGCACTCAGGCGGCCCCATGCGCCGGTCTCCAGAGCGGCGCGCGCGGCGGCCACCGCGAGGTCGATATCCTCGGCATTGCCCGCGGCGATGGCCGCGAAGGGCTGGCCATCCGCAGGTGCAATCATCGGGATCGACTTGCCGGATTTCGAGGGCTGCCAGCGGTTGTTGATGAAGACGCCCTTGGCGGCTTCCGTGCGCAGGATCTGGTTCATGTCCGGTCTCCGGTATGGCTGGCCGCCGGAGCAGCCATGATGTGTGAAGCCCCGTCGCGTTTCTTCGTGGAAAGGATCTCGCCGCGCTCGATGGTGAGTGTGGTGTCGGCGAAGGCTTCCAGCAGCTTGGGGTTGGATTCGGTGATGAGGATGGCGATATCCGGGTCATGCGCGCGCAAGCGCCGCAAAGCCTCGGCGTAACGCTGGGCGAGCACCGGCGCGAGTCCCTGGAAGGGCTCATCCAGGATCACGAATTTCGTGCCGAGCATCAGCGCGCGGCCAAGGGCCACCATCTTGCCCTGCCCGCCCGAAACCGAGCCCGCGGGGCGCGGCGCGAGTTCCTTCAGTTCCGGCATCACCATATAGGCGCGTTCGAGCCGCCGCGCGGTTTCCGCCGCCGAGAGCTTGCCCACACGCGCGGGCAGCAGCACGTTTTCCTCCACCGTGAAGGCGGAGAAGAGCCGGCGATCCTCCGGCGCATAGCCGATGCCTAGGCCGGGGCGCAGATGCGGCGGCACCTTCGCAAGGTTCTCAGCGTTGAAGGTGAGTCCACCGGTCATCTCGGTGAAGCCCATGATGGTGCGGACGGTTGTGGTCTTCCCCGCGCCGTTATGGCCGATCAGCGCGCAGGTCGCGCCATGCGCGATGGTGAAGCTCAGCTGGCGCAGCACATGCACGCCGGCGATCGTGACATTGACCTTGTCGAAGCTCAGCATGGCTCAGATCCCGATCACATGCGCGCGGACTTCCGCGTTCTGCAGCACTTCCGAGGGCGGGCCCACGATCTGGATCTTGCCCGAACTCCACACCGCCACGCGCGAAGCGTAGCGCTCCACCATCTCCATGTCGTGCTCGACGAAGACGGAGCTGACCTTCTGCTGCTTCAGCGCGTTGGTGAGGATATCCATGATCCCCATCTTCTCTGCCGAGGCTACACCCGAGGTGGGCTCGTCCATCAGCAGAACGCGCGGCTTCAGGGCCAGAGCAAGCGCGATATCCACGAGCTTGCGCTGCCCCTCGGGCAGTTCGAACGTGCGACGATCGGCGAAAGCGCGTACGCCGACGAGATCGAGCAGGGCTTCCATCTCTGCGCGCTCCGGCAGGTCCATCAGACGGCGAAAGCCCGTCATCTGCCCGGTGCGGGCGGCGGCGCTCATCAGCATGTTTTCCATCACCGTCTGCTCGAGAAAGAGCTGCGGGATCTGGAAGGCACGCGCCACGCCCAGCTTGGTGATGGTGCGCGGGGGCAGGGCCGTGATGTCCTTGCCGAGGAAGCTCACACTGCCCGCCTGTGGCCGGAGATAGCCGGTCGTCATGTTGAGGAAGGTGGTTTTGCCCGCCCCGTTCGGGCCGATGATCGCGAGGTTCTCACCTTCGAGCACGTCGAGGTCGATGCCATCGGCAGCGATCACACCACCGAAGCGGATTTTCAGCCCGCGGGCGGAGATAAGAACATTACTCATCGTTTGCCCTCCGATGCCGCGCCGCGCTTGAGGAGGCCGATGAGCCCCGACGGTGCGAACATGATGATCACGATGAGCACCACGCCGAGGATGAGCTGCCAGGCATTGGCGAGTTTGGCCGCAGCGAGGAAGCGCACGATCTCGAACATCGCGGCACCCGCGAAGGCACCCGCCGCATTGGCTGTGCCGCCGAGGATCGCGATAAAGACGAACTCGCCGGATTTGGTCCAGAAGGCGAATTCCGGCGTCGCGATCTGCTGCGCGACCGTCACGAGTGCACCACCGAGGCCACCAAGGAAGGCCGAGATGATGTAGCCGATCAGCAGCACCTTGCGGGCGGAGACGCCGAGATATTCAAGGCGTGTCTCGTTCGTTTTTATCGCCTTGAGCATGTGGCCCAAGGGTGAATCGAGGTAGCGCTGCACGGCGAAGCTCGCGACCAGCGCCAGCGCCAGCGTGATGTAGAGCAGCAGATACTGGAAGGTCTCCGGCGGAAACGCCATGCCGGCGATAGTGGGCCGCGCCACGCGAATGCCATCCGCACCATTGGTGAAGTGGTAGAGCTTCTCCAGCAGCGACCACAGCACCATCGAGAATGCGAGGTTGAGCATACCGAAGAAGATCTCGCGGTAGCGCACCACGAAAACGCCCACCAGCGCACCGACCAGGGTCGCCACGACCGGTGCGATCACGATGTAGAGCAGCAGGTCGCCCGTACCGAGATACTTGCCCCAGAAGGCGACCGAATAGGCCCCGAGACCGAAGAACATCGCGTGGCCGAAGGAGACCTGCCCCGCCTGCAGCAGGATGATGATGCCGAGCACCACGATGCCCTTGGCGAGAATGAGCGTCACGAGCGTCGTCCAGCTCGGCAGCAGCGCAGGCACGATGATCGAGGCAGCAATCGCGATGGCGATCAGCACCCGATGAAGGTTCGAGAGGCGCGCCATCAGATCTTCCTCACCTTGTTGACGCCGAACAGCCCCATGGGCCGGACGAGTAGCACGATGACCATGATCAGGTAGGGCACCAGCACCTCCAGCTCCGGCTGGATGTAGATGACGAAGGCGCGGGCCAAGCCGATCATCAGGGCGGTCACTGCTGCGCCCTCGATCTGGCCGAGGCCGGCGGTCGCCGCGACCGCGAAGGACAGCACGATCATGTCCGTGCCCATGCCCGGCACCAGCGATGTCGTGGGCGAGGCCAGCGCACCGCCCAGAGCCGCCAGGGTCGCGCCGATGATGAAGGTGATGAGAAACACGTTCCGCGCATTGATGCCGATGGCGGTCGCGGCCTCGCGATCCTCGGTCACCGCGAGGATCACCGCGCCGGAGAGAGTGTGCCGCAGGAAATAGCGCAGGCCGATCAGCGTCCCCAAGGCTACCAGCGGCAGCAGGATCACCTGATACGAGGTGTAGGTGACGCCGAGCAGCGAGACATTCGGCAGCAGCCGCACGGGTTCTGCCGCGAAGATCGGCTGCACGCCCCAGATCAGCCTTTGCAGGTTGTCCATGATCATGAAGACCGCAAAGGTGATGAGCAGTTGCAGCACCTCCTCGCGGCCATAGACCGGGCGCAGCAGGAAGGTTTCGAGAAGCCCGCCCACGAACACGCCGATGATCAGCGCCGCGATGAGCAGGGCGGGAAAGGTGAGCCAGGGCGAGATGGGGGCGACCAGCAGGCTGATCGTCGCGGCCATGTAGGCGCCATAGGCATAGAGCGAGCCATGCGCGACATTCACAACGCGCAGCACGCCGAAGATGAGGCTCAGCCCCACCGAGACCAGAAACACGAGGGCGGCGTAGCTCAGCCCATCGAGAATGGCCAGAATGGCAATGGTCGAATCCATCGGAAGTCCCTGCCGGCTTCACGCGGGCATCGCGCGGGCATGCCCGGCGGCCCATTGGTCCTTCGGTGCCTGTTTGTCAGGCGAACCGGATACCGCTTCATCCCGGTTGGTCGGAGCGGTTGGGAAAATGCGTGGGCAGGAGGGAGAGATCCTGCCCACGCGAAGCGACGGCCGGGAGTTAGCCGCCGTGTTTGAAGGTCGGCACGTTCATCTTGTAGAAATCGGCCGGCAGCGTCTTAAGCCAATCCACCGACTTCTGGCCCGGCGGCGTGGTGATGCTCTTCGGCTCGAACAGCATCATGTTGTCGAGCACCATGAAGTTATGCGCCGGGTCGGCCTTGGTCACGCCGACCAGCTGCGCCTCGAGGCCCTGATTGTCCTCGGCACGCATGGTGATCGGACGGCCCCAGCCCTTGAATTCGAGGCCCGAGGCGGCATCCACCACCTGCTCGCGGGTCGGCCACTTGCCGCCATTGGTCTTGATCGCCTTCTCATAGGCGCCCTGCAGGGCCGAGAAAGCCTGCTGCATGTGGTAGACCGAGTAGATCGGCCAGGCACCGGTCTTGGCGCGGAACGCCTCGTTGAAGGCCTTGAAGGCCGGGTCGTTCTTCATTTCCGGGTGCAGGAACCAATGGTCGCCGCGAGCACCCACGATCAGCCCTTCCGGCAGATCCTTGCCGAGGCGCTGCAGCGAGGTTTCGCCGATACCCAGCACGAAAGTGCTCTGGCGCAGAAGGCCACGCTGGCCCGCCTGACGAACGAGCGTGTCGAGGTCACCGCCCCAGCTCGTGGTCAGCACGACATCCGGACGAAGCGCCATCAGGCGGGAGATTTCGGTCGAGTAATCCGGTGCGCCGAATTTCGGGAAGAGTTCGGCCACGATCTTCACATCCGGCTTCATCTGCTTCAGCGCGGTGGAGAAGATCTCCCAGCTCTCGCGGCCCCAGGCATAATCCTGGTTCACGACGGCGATGGTCTTGAAATCCGGCTTGGTCTTCAGGAGGTAGATCAGAACCGCCAGCATTTCCGGCGTCGCATTGGCCTGCGAGCGGAAATTGTAGCGATACTTCTTGGCTTCGAGGATCGAGGCCGCACCGCAATCCCACATGAAGTTCATCATCTTCAGGTCTTCGGCGAGCGGGGCCAGCTGCTGGCAGCTGCCCGAGGAGATCGCCGAGAAGGTCACGTCCACCTTCTCATCCTGCACGAGGCGGCGGAAATTCGAGACGAGAGCCTCGCCGCCGGCACCCTCATCGATGAAGCTCAGCGTCACCGGCACGCCGCCGATGCCACCCTTCTTGTTGATCTCTTCGGCGATCATCTCGGCCGCAGCCTTGGCCGGCACGCCGAAGACCGAGGCCGGGCCCGACAGGAAGGTCGCGATGCCGACCTTGACTTCCTTGGGCTTGTCCTGCGCGAAAGCCGGGCCGGCCATCAGGCCCGCGGCGCCCAGCAAGGCGCCCATCCATGTCCTGCGATTGATCACGTAATCCTCCCCTGATGTCTTTTCTTCCGGCTTCCATGAGCCGGTGACGCCCGGAAGCGTTAGCCGGACCGTGCGGGTCGGGGCGAGCGCCAGCGGGATCAGGGGAGGTTAGTCCTCGGTCAGCATCAACGAAAACCGTCATTCACGATGCCAGCTTTCGGAATTTCCGATATCTCAGGTTGAGCGCTGCATCGCCTGACTCTCGGCCGCGATCTCGTTCAGGAGCTTCTGGGTCGGGGGGCTCACCGGGCGATCCAGCGGGTAACACACAACAAGATTGCGCATCGCCCATTCATCGGTGAAGCGCACGACATTGACTTCCGAATCCCGTACACCCGGCGGAATGGTGTTGAGCGGCAGCACCGCCACGCCTGCGCCGGCGGCCACCATGCGGCAGACGCTCTCGAAGCTGCGCAGGCGCAGACGGATATTGATGCTGCGGCCCAGCCGCGCCGCATGGGTGAGGAGGAAGGTGTTGATCGCCGAGTGACGATCAAGCCCGATGAACCGCTCCGAGGTGATGTTTTCGAACGCGACGGATCGCGCCTGGCCGAGAGGATGCCCGATCGGCGTGATCAGCACCAGTTGATCCACCCGGAACAGGGTTGCGGCAAGGCCATCGAGATTGGCGGTTCCCGCGCAGATGCCGATATCCGCGTCGCCGGCCCTGAGCGCCGAGGCAATGACCTCCGAGGTTTCTTCCTCAAGGTCGATCACGATTTCCGGGTGCCGCGCGAGGAAAGAGGCGAGGACATCAGGCAGGAAGCTCGAAATCGCGGTAGAATTGGCCTTCAGGCGAATGGTGCCGGAAATCCGGCCCTTCCAGTTCGCCACCGCGCCATCGAGCCGCTCGGTCTGCAGCACCACGGCGCGTGCGAGGGCCGCGAATTCGAGCCCGTCCTGCGTGGGTCGCGATCCCCGCGCGGAGCGGGTGAGAAGCTGCACGCCCGCGCGCTGTTCCAGCGTCTTGATGCGTTCCGAAAGGGCCGAGACCGAGATGTTCGCGTGGCGTGCTGCGGGCGCGATGCCCCCGCGCTCGACGGCCTGAATGAAGAGGCGGAGATCCACGAGATCGTAATGCACAGCATTCGCCTTTGCCGAAAGAAGACATTCGGCATTCCGTCTACACCTGAGACCCTGTTTCCCGCTACCCTTGCCGCAAAGTCAGGAGAAACGCCCCCATGGTTCGCCCGCTCGACGGTTTGCTGGTCGTCTCGCTCGAACAGGCCATCGCCGCCCCCTATTGCACGCGGATGCTCGCGGATAATGGCGCGCGGGTCATCAAGATCGAGCGGCCCGATGGCGGCGATTTCGCCCGAGCATACGACACCCGGGCGCGCGGGCTTTCGAGCCATTTCGTCTGGACCAACCGCTCGAAGGAGAGCGTGACGCTCGATGTGAAGAGCGAATTCGGTCGCAATGCGCTCGAAACGCTGGTTTCGAAAGCGGATGTCCTTGTGCAGAACCTCGCGCCCGGCGCGCTGGATCGCCTCGGCTTTGGCGCAGCGGCGATGCGCGCGCGTTTTCCCCGGCTCATCCATTGCTCGATCTCCGGCTACGGCGAAGGCGGGCCCTACAGCGACCGCAAGGCCTATGATCTGCTGATTCAAGCCGAGGCAGGGTTCCTCTCGATCACGGGATCGCAAAGCGAGATGGCGAAAGCAGGCGTATCCATCGCGGATATCGCGGCGGGGCAGGCAGCCTATGGCGCGGTGCTCAACGCCATCATCCGGCGGGGACGCACGGGCGAGGGCGACATCATCGACATTTCCATGCTGGAGGCGATGGTCGAGTGGATGGGTTTCCCGCTTTATTACGCGATGGATGGCGCGGCTTCGCCGCCGCGCGCCGGCGCGGGCCATGCCACGATTTACCCCTATGGCCCGTTCGAGACGGCTGATGGCGTCGTGCTGTTCGGCCTGCAAAACGACCGGGAATGGGATCAGTTCGCAACCATCGTGCTCGAACGGCCGGATCTTGCAGGCGATGCGCGCTGCAAGGGCAATGCGGGCCGTGCCGCCAACAAGCCTTTCCTCGAAGGGATCATCAACCCGGTCCTGAAAGGCCTGACATCGGAAGTCGTTCTGCGCCGGCTGGAAGCGGCGGGTATCGGCAATGCACGTGTGAACACGCTGGCCGATGTCTGGGGTCATCCGCAATTGCAATCGCGCGCGCGGTGGGTGGAGGTCGCGAGCGAGAAGGGCGCGATCCCCAATATCCGCCCGATTTCCGGCCAGGGTTGGGAGCCGCGCATGGAGCCGATCCCCGCTTTGGGCGAGCATACGGACGCTGTGCTCAATGAATTCGGCCTCTCCCCGGTCTGAGTGCGAGCATCGCAGCTGCGGGCAAGGCCTGTTTGGGTGCAATCGCGCCTGACTTGACCCGTTTGCTGATCGGGAATACCCGATTGGGGGCACGGATGCCCTGCCGGGCAGCACCACGCGAGGCTCGCATGTCAGCTTCCGATCCCTCGAGCGAAGGACGCATCACGCGGACGGATCGTGCTGTGTGGGGCGCCGGCCTTGTCGTGGTGATGGGCCTCGCTGTCGCGCTCTGGTCTCAGGCTGGCCGGGAGGTTTTCTCCGCCATGATGACCGGCTTGCTTGCGCTCTGCTTCTGAGCCCCGGCGTCACGTAAGGCGCCCAATCCACCCGCGCGCTTCATCAGGCCATGCGGTGTCTTCCGCCACAGGAACGGATTGCGCGTGAGTTCGAACAACGCGCGCCACGCAGCCACGGAAATCAGGATGTAGATCGCCGGTGCAAGCAGCATGGCTGGTGCCAGGTGCAGAGATCGCCGCTCCGTCAGTGCGATGAGCGGCGGCATCGTTTCGAGTAGAACGGCCGCTGCGAGGCTCGCCGCGACCAGCGCATCGGAGAGCAAGATGAGGCTGTGTCCCTCAAAAAACGGCAGGCCCATATAAAGGCGCATCCCCAGCGAAAGCAGGCAGAGTGGCAAACCCAGCGCGCCAAGAACCACGGACAGGCCTGTGAAACTGATCGCCAGCATACGGAAAGGACCAAGTTCACCGAGAAGGTCGCGCGGCATTCGTGCCTGCACGATCAGCGTCTGCATCCAGCCCTTCATCCAGCGTGTGCGCTGGTTCAGCCAGGGGCGAAGCGTTGCCGGCAATTCCTCCCAGGTGGTCGAGGGGAGATCCTCGATCCGGTGGCCAAGCCGGGCGAGGCGGATGCCGAGATCGGCGTCCTCCGTGAGGTTCCACGCATCCCACGCGCCCACGCGCCGCAACGCTTCCGTGCGGAAATGGTTGGAGGTTCCGCCCAATGGCACCGGCCAGCCGAGGCGGGCCGCGCCCGCCTTCACCGTGTCGAACAAGGCCGCGTAATCCACCGCAAAACGGCATGCGAGCAGGCTGTCATAGGCATTGGCCACCGCGAGCCGCGCCTGAAGGCAGGTGACCAGCGGCCCCGCGACGGCGAAGGCCGCTGCCGCGCGCTTCAACTGGTCCGGGTCTGGCGCATCCTCGGCATCATAAACCACCAGCAACGTGCCCGTGGCGAACGGTAACCCGGCATTCAGCGCGCGCGGCTTGGTGCGCGGCTCGCCCGGGGGCACTTCAAGAATAAGGATACTGCCGGGAAGTTCGGAGCGCCGCGCACGGAGCGCATCCCGGGTTTCCGTGTCATCGGCCTCGATCAGCAGCAGGATTTCGAGCCTGTCACGAGGGTAATCGAGCCGGGCCAGATGTTCCAGCAGCATGTCGATCATCCCCGCTTCGCGATAGAGCGGCACGAGGATCGTGTAGGCCGGCAGCTTTGCTTCTGGCAGGGGCGGCGGCTCGGGCCGAGGCCTCCGGCTTGCCAGCGCCGAGATCACAGCCGTCATTGCGCCACCGATCAGCAGGGGCGCGAGGAGCAGCGGCACAACCGTCATCAGCAGCACCGGGAAGGCGATGACCAGACCGAGCAGCGTGACAACCGCGAGCAGCAGCGCCAGCACCAGAGGACCGCGCATCCAGGGTTGCATGGCCTGCGGCCAACGCGCTGAAAAGCGCGGCGGCAATGTGTTGGCGGCGCGCTGAGCAATACCGTCCCCATGCGCGCGGATCAGTGCGTTGCAAAGGCTCTGGCGGCTCACAAGGGCCACGCGACCTGCCGGCGCGATCATCCGCCCCTCGGCCATCGCGCGGATCAGCGCCCCGTTTGGCGCGAGGATGCGCAAACCCGCCCGTCCGCGCTCCGCCGCACGATAGGAGCGCAGGCGCAGGCTCTCGCTGAGGCTCGTGTCCGAATCCGCCGGCGGCGCTTCATCGAGAAACACAAGATTCAGCCGCGCTGCGACCTCGCGCAGCAGCGTTTCCTCGTTCAGCCAGCCTTCGTGGAGGCCAAGATCGATGATGTCCGAACCCATTTCTTTGGCGCGGGCGGCCTCCTCCAGAAGGCGATCGCGCGTGAGGCCACAGGCCAGCAGTGCTTCGGAGAGGCGGAAAGTCGGTCGCCGAACAAGCGTCCTCTCACCCTGGAGACGAGCCTCTTCCTGGCCATATCTTGCAAGCGGGAAGGGCTTATTCATGCGGGCACAGCCTTCGCGAGCGGCAACACAGGAAAGGCCGCGCCAGAGGTAATGTCAACAAAATCAGACACAAAAAGTGACGCCGATTTGCGACACTCATGGGGCTCGCCCGAAGTTTGCGCCATAGGGTAAGGACAGGTTCATTTTTTGGGCTGGATTTTTCGCCGGAAAAGCGTTATTCCATATACTCACTTTGAGTATAAACATATCCTGCTTATGCTCATGATGAGCTTAATTGAGTCTCAGGGGCGGCGGCGCCCGGGAAGGATCACGAGGATGACCAGCGTTCAGCTTCCGGAAAACACTCCGGCGCCGAGCCGCAATGTGGAGCGGGACATCCTTCCGCGGCCCGACCTCACCTACACCCCGGAGGTGGCGGCGGAGACGGCGCATCTCTACGAGCGTGTGAAGCATATCGTGCCAAGCGTCGAATGGCCGTTTCACGCGCCCTATGTCGCTGCCATCAACCGCCTGAAGAAGCAGCGGAATGCAGTGATTCTCGCCCATAACTACCAGACGCCAGAGATTTACAACTGCGTGGCCGATGTGGTGGGCGACAGCCTTCAGCTCGCCAAGATGGCCGCGAAGCTCGATGCCAAGATCATCGTGCAGGGCGGCGTGCATTTCATGGCCGAGACCTCGAAGCTGCTCAGCCCCGAGAAGATGGTGCTCATCCCCGATCTGAAGGCGGGCTGCTCGCTTGCTTCCTCGATCACGGGCGCGGATATCCGCCGCCTGCGCGAGGCCTATCCCGGCGTGCCGGTGGTGGCCTATGTGAACACGAGCGCCGAGGTGAAGGCCGAGGTCGATATCTGCTGCACCTCCGCCAATGCCGTTCAGGTGGTGGAGAGCCTCGGCGTGGATCGCGTGCTCTTCGTGCCAGACCAGTATCTCGCGAAATACGTGCAGTCCAAGACCAAGGTGAAGATCATCGCCTGGCACGGCGCCTGCGAGGTGCATGAGCGCTTCACCGGCGAGGAACTGCGCCGCTATCGCGAGGCTGATCCCACCATCCGCATCATCGCGCACCCGGAATGCCCGCCGGATGTGATCGCCGAGGCCGATTTCACCGGTTCTACCGCCGGCATGATCGATTACGCCAAGGCGCAGCATGGCGGGAAGGTGCTGCTCGTTACCGAATGCTCGATGGCCGACAACGTCGCGGCCTCGGCGCGGGATGTCGAGTTCGTGCGGCCCTGCAACCTCTGCCCGCATATGAAGCGCATCACGCTGCCGAAGATCCTCGACAGCCTGCTGAACCTTGAGCATCAGGTCGAGATCGAGCCGGAGCTTGCCGCCCGCGCCCGCCGCTCCGTGGAGCGGATGGTGAACCTCACGCAGTGAGGCGCGCATCCGTGTCATTCCCGACCGAGCTTTGGCTGCGGGCGGGAATCCATCCGCAATCTGAACATGGATTCCCGTCCGCGCATCCTGCGCGCCGGGAATGACGGACGGAGACAATGCCCTCCATTCTCATCATCGGCGGTGGCCTTGCGGGTCTTTTCACAGCGCTGAAGCTCGCGCCCTTGCCTTGCACTGTGTTGACGCCGGTGCCACTTGGCGAGGGCGCATCCTCTGCTTGGGCACAAGGAGGTGTCGCTGCCGCCATCGGCGAGGGCGACAGCATCGAAAGCCATGTGCAGGATACGCTCGTCGCCGGCGCGGGCCTTTGCGACGAGACCATGGTGCGCCTGATGGTCTCGGAAGCGTCCGAGCGCATCCTCGACCTGCTCGAATTCGGCGTGCCCTTCGATCGCGATCTCGGGGGGAAGCTTGTGCAGAGCCGTGAGGCCGCGCATTCTCACAATCGCGTGGTGCGCGTGCGCGGCGACATGGCCGGCAAGAAGATCATGGAGGCGCTGATCGCCGCCGTCCGCCACACGCCCTCCATTCGCGTGATCGAAGGGGCCGAGGCGACGGAGCTTCTCACCGGCCCGGATGGCGCGATGATCGGTGCGCGCGCCGTGAAGGATGGCCGCACGCTGCGCCTTGAGGCGAGTCATGTCGTGCTGGCCACGGGCGGGGCCGGGCAGGTTTTCGCCGTCACCACCAACCCAAAGGAAGCCTGGGGCTCCGGCCTCGCCATGGCCTATCAGGCCGGAGCGCGCCTCGTGAACATGGAATTCGTGCAGTTCCACCCCACCGCGCTCGATATCGGGCGTGATCCCGCGCCGCTCGCGACCGAAGCCCTGCGCGGCGAGGGCGCAAAGCTCGTCGACAAATCCGGTGAGCGCTTCATGCTGAAGCTCCATCGGGATGCCGAGCTCGCCCCGCGCGATGTGGTGGCGCGAGGTGTGTTCGCGTCCATCCAGTCCGGGAATGGTGCGTTTCTCGATTGCCGCGAGGTCATCGGCGCAAAATTCCCGGAGATGTTCCCGACGGTCTACGCCGCCTGCATCGCAGCGGGCATCGATCCCGTGCATGGGCTGATCCCCATCGCGCCGGCCGCGCATTACCATATGGGTGGCGTCGCGGTGGATGCGGATGGCGCCGCAATCGGCGTATCAGGGCTCTACGCAGTGGGTGAGGTCGCGCATACCGGCGTCCACGGCGCGAACCGTCTCGCGTCCAACTCGCTGCTCGAAGCGGTGGTGTTCGGGGCGCGCGTGGCGGATGCCTTACGCGGGGTGAAGGCAGGCGCTGTCGAAATGCAGGACGATGGCCCTGCGCATCCTACTCCTGCTGATGACGCCGCGATCTTTCAGGGCATCCGCAATCTCATGCAGGCGAAATGCGCGGTTCTGCGTGATGCCGACGGCCTGCGATCGGCACGGGCGGACATCATGCCCCATCGGGAGCGCATCGGCCATGCCGGCGCTCTAGCGCGTATCGCGAGTTTGATGGTGGAAGCTGCGCTCTGGCGGGAGGAGAGCCGGGGCGGGCATTGCCGCACGGATTTCCCTGAGAGCTGGCCGGACAAGGTCTGGTCGACCGTGCACCGGGGCCGGGGGCTTCTCTCCGAGCACGTTCGCACCGTCTGAAAACAGGAACGGGTGCGCCGTCTCCCTCCGACGCACCCGTCGCGTTTGGCGGGATCAACCGCCGCACTGCTCCTGAATTCTATCTATGCTCTTCTTTTCGCATGCTTTTCGCGATGAACCGGATTCCGTTTCACCGCAGCATGCTCAGTGCAGGCGCTGCCAGCTCGAACCACCGGGGCTCACCATCACATGGCGGTGGCGGGTTGCATATTCGGCCGGCACATGGTGATGCTTCACATAGCCCGGTTCCACCATCACCGTGCGCTCACGATGGCCATAAACCGCCGGAATGTCCTCGTAAACCGCGCGGGCCGGAGAAATCTGCACCTGGCGATGCTGCACGGCATATTGCGCCGGAACAGTCACCCAGCAGCCGACCTCGCGACCCCAGCTGTCCCGTGTCACCTGCCACACCTTGCGGGCCGGGGCGACCATCACCTGCTCGGCCACGGTGCCATATTGCGCGGGGATGATCCGCTCTACGCGATGCGCGGGCCGCACCACCACCTTTTCCATCTGCGTGGCATAAACCGGTGGCACATGGCGCGCATAGGTCTGCGCCGGGCGAACCTTCACGGTCTCGGCGACGACGCCATAGGTCGGCGGATGATCGACCCGCTGGTAGCATTGCGAGCCATAGCAGCCGCCGCCGGCCTGGGCCGAGGCGAGCCCAGCGAGGGCGAAGACGGAAGCAAGAGCGAAACGACGCATCGGAAGATCCTTCGAGCGAGAAATCATGGCTCGATCAGGCCTTGCGGTGTCCGTAATTTCAACAAACGCAGAGGGTTAACGCGAAGTGAATTCGCGGGCAGGGTTAAGCGGCAGGGTGAATCTCAGGTCTGGCCGGGGCGAAGCTTGTAGAAGATGTGCCGACCGATGCGATCCGTGCGCTTCAGCTTCCGCGACCAGTAGGGCGCCACGTAATCCGCATGGTAATGCGTGGAAGCGCCGACGGCCGGCAGGTAGGTTTGACCCTTCAGAACCTCTTCCGCCACGCGGGTCGCCACGGCCCAGCTATCGGGTTCGCGGATGACCAGCGCCTTGCCTTCGCATGCGAAGGTGAATTGGCACGCCTTGTAGCGATGGCGGTTCTGGTAGACCACCCCGCAGATGGAGGTGGGGTAGAGCCCGCTTTTCGCGCGGTTGATCACCACTTGCGCCACGGCAGCCTGCCCGGTTTCGGGCTCGGAGCGCGCTTCGAAATACACGGCCTCGGCGAGGCATTTGGCTTCGCGGCGTCGCGTTTCAGGGTCAGCAAGGTCGAGATTCGGCAGCGAAAGCGCCACAGTCGGTTGGTGCAGCAGGCCTTGTGTGGCCGGTTGGATGGAGGGGATGCGCAGGGTCGAGACCATGATGATCTCGGGCTCCACCGGCGCGGGCGTGACAGAGGCGAGGGCCGTCGCGCGGCTCACCGGCGGGGTCGTGCCATCGGGGCGCGAGAGGGTCAGCGCCGCGCGGCTGGGGCCCGAGGGCGTGAGGCCCGCTGCGCCGAAGGCCGGCGTGCGCCCGCCGAAGGTCGAGAGCCGCGCCGTGAGCAGCTTGCTCGCGCGGTGGAGGTTAATCGCGGGGTCAAGCCGCTGACCCGGCAGCAAGGTGCGGTTTTCGAGGAACAGCAGCGGCTGGCCCGGTAGTGTCGGCACGCGATCGGCGCGCGCAAGATCCACCTTGCGGATATGGGTCGAGAGTTGCTCCTGCGCGCTTTCCGGTTCGTGGAAACGCGCGATCCGCTCCTCAATACTCATTGTCAGCGGCGAGAGGCGTGGGGGTGTAAGCGTGAGCCGCGACGGCTCGATCATCGTGGTGCGACGAAACTCGATATCCGGCACATGCAGGTTCAGGCCGGCGGTCGCGGTGGTGGAAACGAGGGCCGCCGCCGCAAGGCCCCAGGTCGCGACCACGGAGGCGCAGAGGCGCATCGTCCGGCGTCGCCGCTGGTAGCGCTCTCGTTCCTCGGCGATGCTCTGGGCGAAACCCATATCGCGACCTCGATCCCACTGCGGACCGGGCCAGAAAACATCATTTTCGGTTCAGGAAGGCTTAGAAAGCAAGGTTAACTGCCTGCTTTTTAACCAAACAGGCGGGCGTGCCGGAGCGGCACGCCCATCGTTAATCTCGCCTTACCCTTCGGCCTTCGTCACCTTGCCGAGCGCAGCCTGCGCGGCCGCAAGCCGGGCGATGGGCACGCGGAAGGGCGAGCAGGAGACGTAATCGAGCCCCACACTCTCGCAGAAGGCGATGGAGGCCGGGTCGCCACCATGCTCGCCGCAGAGGCCGAGCTTGAGGTTGGCGCGCGCGGCCTTGCCGCGTTCCACGGCCAGCTTCACGAGTTCGCCCACGCCTTCCTGATCCAGCGTCACGAACGGATCTTCCGCGAGGATGCCGCGGGCCTTGTAGGAGCCGAGGAAGTTGCCGGCGTCATCGCGGCTGATGCCAAGCGTCGTCTGCGTGAGGTCGTTCGTGCCAAAGGAGAAGAACTCCGCCGCACCCGCGATCTCGCCGGCGCGCAGGGCCGCGCGCGGCAATTCGATCATCGTGCCGACCTGATAGGGCACGGTGACGCCCGTTTCTTTCGCGACTTCCGCCGCCATGGCATCGATGCGCGCCTTCACGAGGTCGAGTTCCGGCTTGGTCATCACCAGCGGAACCATCACCTCGGGGGTCACCATCGCGCCGGTGCGTTTTTCCACCTCGACCGCCGCCTCGAAAATCGCGCGGGCCTGCATCTCGGCGATTTCCGGATAGGCGACCGCAAGGCGGCAGCCACGGAAACCAAGCATGGGGTTCGATTCGCGCAGTTCCAGCGCACGGATGCGCAGCTTTTCCGCGGAAGCGCCCATGGCTTCCGCCACTTCCTGAATTTCGCGCGGCTCGTGCGGCAGGAACTCATGCAAAGGCGGATCGAGCAGGCGGATCGTGACGGGCAGGCCCTTCATGATCTCGAACAGCTCGATGAAGTCCGAACGCTGCATCGGCAGAAGTTTCGCGAGTGCGGCGCGCCGGCCCTTCTCGTCATCCGCGAGGATCATCTCGCGCATGGCGATGATGCGCTCGCCCTCGAAGAACATGTGCTCCGTGCGGCAGAGGCCGATGCCTTCCGCGCCAAATTTCACGGCTGTGCGGGCATCAAGCGGTGTTTCCGCATTGGTGCGGATCTTGAGGCGACGCGCCTTGTCCGCCCATTCCATGAGGAGCATGGCGATCTCGCCCACGAGAACCTGCCCGTTGCCGCCATCGATGGTGATGAAATCACCGCGCTTCAGCGTTTTCCCGGCACAGCTCATCGTGCCCGCAGCCATGTCGATACGGATCGTGCCCGCACCGGAGACGCAAGGCTTGCCCATGCCGCGCGCCACCACCGCCGCGTGGCTGGTCATGCCGCCGCGCGTGGTGAGAATGCCTTCGGCGGCGTGCATGCCGTGGATATCCTCCGGCGAGGTTTCCACGCGCACGAGAATGCATTTGCGCTTGGCTTTCTTGGCCTCTTCCGCCTCTTCCGAGGTGAAGACGATCTCGCCCGTCGCAGCACCCGGCGAGGCGGGCAGGCCGGTTGCGAATTGCAGGCGGGTCGCCTTGGGGTCGATGGTCGGGTGCAAGAGCTGGTCCAGCGAAGCAGGATCGACGCGCTTTACGGCTTCTTCCTGCGAAATCAGCCCCTCATTCGCGAGATCGACCGCGATGCGGAGCGCGGCCTTGGCCGTGCGCTTGCCGTTGCGGGTCTGGAGCATCCAGAGCTTGCCGCGCTCGATCGTGAATTCGAGATCCTGCATGTCGCGGTAATGGTTCTCGAGCAGGCCGTAGATGCGCACGAGTTCCTTGTAGGCCTCGGGCATGGCTGCTTCGAGCGAGGGCTTGGTGGAGCCAGCCGCGATGCGCGCGGCTTCCGTGATGTCCTGCGGCGTGCGAATGCCCGCCACCACATCCTCGCCCTGCGCATTGATGAGGAACTCGCCGTAAAGCTCCTTCGTGCCGGTCGAGGGGTTGCGGGTGAAGGCGACGCCCGTGGCCGAGGTGTCGCCCATATTGCCGAACACCATGGCCTGCACGTTCACGGCTGTGCCCCAGCTTTCGGGGATGGAATGCAGGTCGCGATACTTGATTGCGCGGGCATTCATCCACGAGCCAAAAACCGCACCGATAGCACCCCAGAGCTGCTCGTAAGGGTCCTGCGGGAAGGGCTTGCCGAGGTTTTCCTGAACGCAGGCCTTGAAGGAGACGATGATCGCCTTCCAGTCCTCTGCGGTCATCTCGGTGTCGAGCGTATAGCCCTTGTGGTCCTTGTATTCCTCGAGGATGTCCTCGAAATTGTGGTGCTCCAGCTCCAGAACCACGTTGGAATACATGGTGATGAAGCGACGGTAGCTGTCATAGGCGAAGCGCGGATTGTTGGAGAGCTTCGCGACCGCTTCCACGGTCTCGTCGTTCAGGCCAAGGTTCAGCACGGTGTCCATCATGCCCGGCATCGAGGCGCGGGCACCGGAGCGCACGGAAACAAGCAGCGGGTTTTCCTTGTCGCCGAAGCCGCGACCGGAGAGCTTGCCGACATGCTTCAACGCGGCGTCGACCTGCTGTGCCAAATCGAGCGGATATTTGTTGTCATGCGCATAGAACCAGGTGCAGACCTCGGTGGAGATGGTGAAGCCCGGCGGTACCGGCAGCCCGAGGCTGCACATTTCGGCCAAGTTGGCACCCTTGCCCCCGAGGAGGTTGCGCAAGGAGGCGTTGCCTTCCGCCTGGCCATCGCCAAACGTGTAAACCCACTTCGTCATCCCAGTGCCACTCCCGCAGTCACAGATCGAGGCCTTGCCTTCGCAATTGCGAAGGGTGTGCCGTCGCTTTGTCGCAAATGTCTCAGGAAGGCAACCGTTGCGATTGCCTTGTGCCATCCGCAAATGGCATGACCGACATGAACAAAAGCCGAGCAATAAACCCAATGCACCGCATGTTCCCTCGGTTCCCGCCAGGCTTATGCCGGTCATCGCCGGAAGCGCTGTTGCTTGGGCTGGTTTTCGCGGCATGCACGCTCCTCGGCGCTCCCGTAAAAGTGAGCGCGCAAGGCGAGCAAAAAATCCGGATTCCGGTCTTCATCGATCCCGAGCGGCGGGTGGAGCGGCGCTTGGGCCCTCGCATCACCAGCATCCGCTTCGTGACGGAGGATGATTATCCGCCCTTCAACTTTGCGGGAGCGGATGGCCAGTTGCAGGGGTTTAACATCGATCTTGCGCGCGCGATCTGCGCGGAAATCGATGCGCAATGCACCATCCAGCCGCGCCGCTGGGATCTCCTCCTGCCCGCGCTCGATGCCAACGAGGCGGATGCCGTGATCGCCTCGCACCGGATCGACAATGATCTGCGCCGGCGTTTCGAGGTGTCGCTGCCGGTCTATCGCGTGCCCGCCCGCTTCGTGGGCCGGAAGGATGGACCGGTTCAGGCGACCGATGCGGCGGCGCTTCAGGGCCGGAGCATTGCGGTCGTCGGCGGCTCGCGCCACGAGGCCTATCTCAACGCGCTGTTTCCCGCTGTGCGGATCGAGCGCTTTCCCAATGCCGAGCGTGCGCTGGAAGCGATGCGCCGCCAGCAGGTGGATCTCGCCTTCGCCGATGCCATCGCCATGGCATTCTGGCTCAATGGCTCGGAATCGCTCGATTGCTGCGCTTTTATCGGAGGTCCTTATGCCGAAAGCCGCTATTTCGGCGAGGGTGCGGGCATAGTCATGCGCAAGGGGAATGGCGCGCTCAGGCAGGCGATCGATGATGCGCTGACCCGCATCAGCCGCGATGGCCGTTTCGCGCGGCTCTATCTGAAGCACTTTCCGGTGCCGTTCTACTGAGTGCCGATCCGCTCCGTGGTTGACGGTTTGGCGCGCGAGCCGTAACCAACCGGCTCCCTTTTTCCCGGAAAACTCCAGACCATGACCGATCTTTCCCGTTTTCGCGACGCTGCTCAGACCTCCAATGCCTGGCCTTTCGAAGAGGCCCGCAAGCTGGTCGCGCGCGTGAAAAAATCGGGCAAGAAGCATGTGCTGTTCGAAACGGGCTATGGCCCCTCGGGCCTGCCGCATATCGGCACCTTTGGCGAGGTTGCACGCACGACGATGGTGCGCCGCGCTTTCGAGGCGCTGACGGGCGGGGAAATCCCGACACGGCTCATCTGCTTTTCGGATGACATGGACGGCATGCGCAAGATCCCGGACAACGTGCCGGATCGCGCGTTCCTCGAACCGCATATCCAGAAGCCGCTGACCTCTGTGCCGAACCCCTTCGGCGGGGATTACGAGAGCTTCGGGCATCACAACAACGCGATGCTCCGCCGGTTTCTCGATACCTTCGGCTTCGAATACGAGTTCATGAGCGCCACCGAATGCTACCGCAACGGCACGTTCGATGCCGTGCTGCTGCGCGCGGCCGAGCGCTACCAGGCAATCATGGATGTGATGCTGCCCACGCTCGGTGCGGAGCGGCAGGCGACCTATTCGCCCTTCCTGCCGATCTCGCCGAAGACCGGCCGCGTGCTCTACGTGCCGATGAGGCATGTCGATGCGAAGGCCGGCACCATCACCTTCCTCGACGAAGATGGCACGGAAACAACGCTGCCTGTCACCGGTGGTGCCGTGAAGCTGCAATGGAAGCCGGATTTCGGCATGCGTTGGGCGGCTCTCGATGTCGATTTCGAGATGTTCGGCAAGGACCATCAGACCAATGCCGGCGTTTACGACCGCATCTGCGCGATTCTCGGCGGCATTCCGCCGGAGCATTACGTCTATGAGCTGTTCCTCGACGATCAGGGCCAGAAGATTTCGAAGTCCAAGGGCAATGGCCTGACGATCGATGAATGGCTGACCTATGCTTCGCCCGAGAGCCTCGCGCTCTACATGTTCCATAAGCCGCGCGAGGCGAAGCGGCTCTATTTTGATGTCATCCCCCGTGCGGTGGATGAATATCTCCAGTTCCTCGATGCCTATCCCCGGCAGGATGCGAAGAACCAGCTCGGCAATCCGGTCTGGCACATCCATGGCGGCAACCCGCCGGCACCGGAGCGGCTTGGCAAGGATGGCGAGAATGCACCATCCGAGAAGGTTTCGTTCTCGCTGCTCATGAACCTTGTGGCCGTGGCCAATGCCGAGGAGAAGAGCGTGCTCTGGGGCTTCCTGAAGCGCTATGCGCCCTCGGCCTCGCCCGAGAGCCATCCGCGCCTTGATGCGCTCGTCGGCTATGCGATCCGCTATTTCGAAGATTTCGTGAAGCCGAAGAAGGCCTATCGCCTCGCGGATGACGTGGAGGCCGCGGCTCTCTCGACGCTCGCGGACAAGCTCGCCGCCATGCCTGCCGATGCAACCGCAGAAGCCATTCAGGAAGTGGCCTATGATGTGGCCCGCGCGGTGCAGCGCTATCAGGATTTCGCGGCGAAGGGCGCCACGCCCGAGCGCCCCGGCGTTTCGAATGCGTGGTTCGCAGCACTCTACAATGTGCTGCTCGGCGAGGAGCGCGGCCCGCGCTTCGGCTCCTTCACGGCGATCTACGGTGTGGAGAACACGGTGTCGCTCATCCGCAAGGCGGTGGCCGGCGATCTCGTCGCCGCGCATCAGGCCTTCCTGAAATCACGCGGGATTACTGGCTGACCCAGAGAATGCGCGCGAGAAGGCGGATATCCTTCGTCTTCCGCGCCGGCAGATCCTCGCCCGCAAGGCTGCGCAGACGAACCTGAGCGGGCGTTTCAACCCCGAACTCGCCCAAGATTATCGTGCCATCGTTCGCGAGCAGCAGCACGCGGTCTCCCCGCCGGCGTGGCGCGCTGGGCGAGACGATCACCACGTCGCCCTGCTTGTATGCCGGTGCGAAGCCGTTGCAGGCCAGCCCGATGGCGAAGGCATCGCCGCGCAGGCCTTGCAGCGGTGCGATCTTGTCCCAGCCCGTGCCCTGCGGCTTGCCCTCGGCATCAAAAGCCTCGGCGTCGAGATGATCGGAAAACAGGAACGGCAGTTGTGCCGGTCCGTTTTCGTTGGTGACGATGGCGAGGAAATCATCCACGCCGACGCCGGTCGCCGCGAGGATCTTCGCAATGGATTCCGTGGAGGGCCAGCGCGGATTGCCATCGGCGCTTTGCCGCTTTGAGCGGTTGAAGGTGGTCGCGTCGAGCCCCGCCCGCTTCGCCAGCGCCGATGGGGTGAGCCCATGCCGTCGAGCAAGCGTGTCGATGGCCGTCCAGATCTGCGTATGGGTCAACATGCCGCAGCATTCTGCACGAAATTATTGCTGCTCGCGAGAGGCTTGCACCCATAAGCTGTGGTTTTGGCGTAAAAATTGCGCTTTTCAGCGGCAAAGCAAGCGCCTAATGCTCGCGCGCCCCGCCCGACGGAGTCTGCCGCATGGCGCTTCTCTTCAAGATTCTCTCCCGCCCCGAATGGGGGGCCTTCCGGCAATCCGGGCGATTCGCTGGTTCGGCGGTGGATATCAGGGATGGTTTCATCCATTTTTCTTATGCCCATCAGCTCGCTGAAACCGCCCGCCGGCATTTCGCGAACCAGCCGGATCTGGTGCTCTTCGCGGTGGCCCGCGAGGCCGTGGCGCATGATCTGCGGGATGAAGTTTCGCGCGGCGGCGATCTCTTTCCACATCTCTTTGCCGAAGTTTCCTTCACGGATGTGCTCTGGATGAAGCCGCTTCAGCAGGATTACCAGGGTTTTCCCATTCTCCCCGCCTTCGAGGAGGCCTGACATGTTCGCCCGCGCCTTTCCGCTCCTGCGTCCGCTGATCGGCTCGATCGACGCTGAACAGGCGCATGAACTCGCGGTCCGCGCGCTGGAGATCATGCCGTTGCCGACCTGTGGCCCGGATGATCCGCGCCTCGAGATGGAGGTGTTCGGCCTGAAGTTCCCTAACCCCGTAGGCATGGCCGCGGGGTTCGACAAGGATGGTCGCGTGCCCGACCCGGTGTTGCGGCTCGGCTTCGGTTTCGTGGAAATCGGCGGCGTCACGCGCAATCCGCAGCCGGGCAATCCGCGCCCGCGTGTGTTCCGCCTCCAGCCGGATGACGCTGTGATCAACCGCTACGGGCTGAATTCCGCCGGCATGAATGCCGTGAAGGCGCGGCTTGAAAAGCGGCGCGGCAAGGGCATTCTCGGCATCAACCTCGGTGCCAACAAAGACAGCACGGATCGCATCGGCGATTACGTTTCGCTGATCGAGACTCTCGGCGCGCATGCGGATTTCGTGACGCTCAACATTTCCTCGCCGAACACACCCGGCCTGCGGGACCTTCAGGGCCGCGCTTTTCTGGAGGAATTGCTGGATCGCTCGCTGGAGGCGCGCGCTAGGGCGGGTCTTTCCACACGCATCCTGCTGAAAATCGCGCCGGATCTCGATGATCTGCAGCTCGATGACATCGTGGAGGTGGCGCGCAGCCATCGCATTGATGGCATGATCGTTTCCAACACCACGATTGCCCGCGCCGGCCTGAAGGACAAGGCGCAGGCGCAGGAGGCTGGTGGCCTTTCCGGCAAGCCGCTGTTCCGGCCCTCCACCGTGAAGCTCGCGAAAACCTGGCTGCGCGTGGAAGGCCAGTTCCCGCTGATCGGCGTGGGCGGCATTGCGAGCGGGGCCGATGCGCTCGCGAAGATCGAGGCCGGCGCGAGCCTCGTGCAGCTCTACACGGCGTTGATCTATCAGGGCCCGGCTTTGCTGCAGGAGATCAAGCAGACCCTCGCAGCGGCCGCACCACCGGAGGGGCTTTCGGCCATTGTTGGCCGCGCCGCGCGCGACTGGGCAAGCTCGGCCTGCTGAGCCAAAAGCATTTTCAAGCGAAGTGGCTTCCGGTTCGCGTGAAGAAAATGCAAATAAGAAAGGCTTAAGCCGGAAGCTCGATCTTCGAGGCGGCAATCACCGCCTGCGTGCGGCTTTCGACGCCGAGCTTCATCAGGATCGCTGAGACATGCGCCTTCACGGTCGCCTCGGAGACCGAAAGCTCATAGGCGATCTGCTTGTTGAGAAGCCCTTCGGAAAGCATGGTCAGCACGCGCATCTGCTGCGGCGTGAGGCTCGCGAGCCGGCGCACGAGATCTGCGGTTTCTTTGTCCGCGCCAACATCGAGTCGGATATGCGGAGGCGTCCACTGTCCGCCGCCGATCACGGTGGCGATTGCGCCATGCATGGTTTCGATGGAGGAGGTCTTGGGGATGTAGCCTGAGGCACCGAATTCGATGCAGGTACGGATGGTCGCCGGGTCCTCAATGCCCGACACGACAATCACCGGCACGGAGGGATGCTGTGAACGCAGGAAAGTGAGGCCCGAAAAGCCGTTCACACCGGGCATCTTGAGGTCGAGAAGAACCAGATCCACTTCCGGCTCGGCGGCAATCGCGGCGGTTGCCTCCTCCAGCGTACCCGCCTCAATGACATGCAGATGGCGAAAGATGCCATTCACCGCCTGGCGCAGCGCACCCCGAAACAGCGGGTGATCATCCGCGATGATGATCGTGCCGCGCCCGTCGACCGAAAGAGGTGTGGAGAGGCCTGCCGACATTCCATTTCCCCCGATAGAATGTTGATTGTTGTTTTGCCAAGCCTAGCATGCCCCCCGCGCCAGCACCATGATCCGATCGAATTACCGACGGGGTGCGACATTCTGTCAGATTTGGCGGGCTGGCAGGCTGCTCCGCGTTTGACAGCCGCCACCGCCACGGCGACAAAGCGGATGGGCGAAGGGCGGCTCCATGGTTTCGATCCTCGTTTTTTCCATCACGACGGCCGGCCTGCTTGTGCTCATGCTGGGCGAGCGACTGGGGCTGCCTGCGCCACTGGGCGTTCTGGCGTTACAGGCCCTGCTCGCGCTCGCCTGCGGCTTGCTGATCCTGTTCTCTGCCACGAATCGGCTTGATCCCTATCTGGCTGAAGCGCCAAGGGCACGGGGCTTTGGCCGCGTGGCGCGGCTGGCCTTGCTGCTCTTCGCCGGCCTGATGAGCAGTGGAGGACTCGCTTTGGATCAGCCGGCCCGCGTCGCCTTGCTGCTTGCCGGCTATGCCATGGGAACGCTGCTGCTTTTCCCACGAGAAGCCGGGTTCGGTGCTGGCCCCGCTGCCGGTTTGCGCGCCGGCGGCATTTTTCGCCGCGTGGCCGTGGCGGGGCTGGCGCTGGTGCTGTTCATCCTCTGGCTGCCGCAGGTTCTCTCGCTCTTCGCTGCAGCTCTTCAGCGGGAGCCCGGCACCCTGCGCAGCGTGGTGATGGCCGGGCTGGCGCTGGGTGTCGCCGTGGGCGGCGCGGTGGGGCTGTCGCGGCTCGCCCGCGCCATCCTTCTGCTCGGGCTCGTCTTCGCGTTGGTCCCGCTGGGCCTCGCGGCGACGATCGAGCGCAGCTTCCCGCTCGAAAGCCTGCGCGGCACGGTCGAGGGGGTTATGCGCGAGGTTTCCGTGCTGCTGCCCTCCGGTGCGTGGCGGCAGGGCCTGCCGGATCTCCTCGCAGGTTTCGCCATCGGCGCGCTGGGATCAGCCCAGCGAACCCATCGCGAGCCCATTTCAACGAGCCTGCTGATTGCGATTCTCGCGCCTGTCCTGGCTATCATCGGGGCCTTGCTGGTGATGGTGGAGGTCGTGCGCCTGCATGGCCTGATCATCAGCCAGATCGCCGATCAGCCGCCGGCGCGCTGGCCGCTTTTCGTATTCGACGAGGCGATTCGCGGCTGGTTGAGCGTGTGCGGGGAAGCGCCCCGCGATGTGCTCGATGCCTTCCGAGCCTGCCGCGCGCGGGGACTTTCGGGCGGCTTCCTGGCTTCGGAAATCCGGCTCGATCCCACTTTGCTCGGCCCCGCTGTGGCCGCCTCGCGCGGATTGCCCGTCGTGCTCGGCGCGGGCTGGATGCTCGCGGCACCTTTGGCCTGCCTGATTGCGATGGGCCTGCTTCTGCATGGTGCGGCGGTGCTGATCAGCGAAACCGTGCTCTATCGCCGGTCGGGCGAGAAGGCCTTGCGCTCCACCCGTCTGCTGCTCGCGCGGCTTTGCGTGCTGGCGCCCATGGTGGCCCTGTTCCTGCTGCCGGCCGAGGCACGGCTAGATGCTCGCCTCGCGCTCTGGCTGATGCTCGGCTGCGCGAGCCTCATCCTCGTGGCGCGGCTGGCGGATGCGCTGAGGGCTGGCGTGATCGCCTTGCAATCACGTGCGCCGCGCATTCTGCTTACGCCTTCCGCAGAAGCGACCTGAGCGTTTCGATCCGGTCCGCCTCCCCCGGTTTCTTGTCGTTGCGGATGCGGTTGATGCGCGGAAAGCGCATCGCAAGGCCCGAGCGATGGCGGGTCGATTCCTGCAGCCCTTCGAAGGCGATTTCCAGCACGAGGCCAGAATCCGGCTCATGCACCACCTCGCGCACCGGCCCGAAACGGTCGGTGGTGTTCTGCCGCACGAAGCGATCAAGGCCCTTCAGTTCCTCGTCGGTGAAACCGAAATAGGCCTTGCCCACTGGCACGAGCTTGTCGGCATCCCACACCCCGAAAGTGAAATCCGAATAGAAGCTTGAGCGCTTCCCGTGCCCGCGCTGGGCATACATCATCACGCAATCCGCGATCATCGGATCGCGCTTCCACTTGTACCAGAAACCCTTGGGCCGGCCCGCGAGATAGGGGCTGTCGAGCCTTTTCAGCATCACGCCCTCGATGGCCGGATTTTCCGCCGATTGCGCGCGCTTCTCGGCGAGATCGTCCCAGTTCGCGAATGGCACAGCGGGCGAGAGCATGAGGCGCGGATGCGCTTTCGCCTCCACCAAAGCCTCCAGCTTTTCGCGCCGCACGGGCAAGGGAAGCGAACGCAAATCCTCCCCGGCGATCTGCAACAGGTCATAGGCCATCAGCGCGACGGGGGAACCGCGCAGCATCGCGGCCGAGACGACCTTGCGATTGAGCCGTTGTTGCAGGTCCGAGAAGGTCGCGACCACCCCATCACGGGCCACCACCAGTTCCCCGTCGATCACCGCATCCTCCGGCAGCGCCTCGATGAGATCGGGGAACGCGGTGGTGATGTCATCACCGCTGCGCGAGAAAAGCCGCACTTCGGTGCGCAAATCCGCCTGCCGCGTCGTTGCCTGAATACGGATGCCGTCCCATTTCCATTCGGCATGAAAATCCGCGGGGTTCAGCGTCTCGAAATCCTGATCCTCGATCGGATGCGCGAGCATCGGCGAGCGGAAGGTGAGCGCGGCGGAAGGGTCGGGCCTCGGCCCGCGCCCCTCCAGCCAAGCGAAGAGATCGGTATAGGGCGGCTCGACCCCATGCCAGACCTCCTCGATCTCCTCCACGGGCTGGCCCGAAAATTCCGCCAACGCCTGCCGCGCGAGCAGCGCCGACACACCCACGCGCAAGCCACCGGTGATGAGCTTCAGCAGCGCCCAGCGCCCGGTTTCGTCGAGTTCATCGAGCCATTTCGCGATCAGCGTCGGCCCCTCGCGGCGGCTCGCGGCGAGGAGCGTGGAAACTACCTCGGCGAGATGCAGTGGCGCGTTGTTGCCGGTGAATTGCGCAGGCCAGATCAGCGCGATAGTCTCGGAAAGATCGCCCACGAAATCATAGGAGAGGCCGAAGAGCACCGGGTCCACCCGCTCGGCCACCAGCGCGCGCAGCATGGCGGGTTTCACGGCGGGAATATCCAGCGCACCACACAGGGCTGCAAGCGCATAGCCGCGATCAGGGTCAGGCGCCTCGCGCAAATAGCGCACGATGTGCCGCAGCTTTTCATTGCGGCGCGGCTCATAGGAAAGGCGGTCGAGAAGCGCGGAGAAGGGCTTCACGCGGCATCCTCCGCCGCTTCTTCGCCAAAGCCCACGAGATGCAGGGGCTGCGCCGCAAGGCCCTGCCCGAGGCACCAATGCACCAGGGCATCCTCCTGCCCGTGGGTGACCCAGATCTCGCTCGCGCCGGTGTCCAGAATCGTCTGGCGCAGGCTGTCCCAATCCGCGTGGTCGGAGATGACAAGCGGCAGTTCCACGCCCCGCTGACGGGCGCGGGCCCGCACGCGCATCCAGCCTGAAGCCGCGACCGTCAGCGGTTCTGCAAATCGCCGCGACCAGATATCCGAGAGGCTCGAAGGCGGGCAGATGAGAATCTCGCCTGCGAGGCTGCCGCGCGGCAGGCCGGCCGCGCGCGCGATTGGCCCCAGCGCAATGCCCGCCTCCTCGTAATAGGCGGTCACCTTTTCCAGTGCGCCATGGAGATAAACCGGTCGATCATACCCCGCCTCGCGCAGGTGACGGATGAGGCGCTGCGCCTTACCCAGTGAGTAAGCGCCCACAAGATGCGCGCGATGCGGGTTTTCTTCCAGCGAAGCCAGCAGCTTCCCCACCTCCTTGGCGGGATCGGGATGGCGAAAGACAGGTAGGCCAAAGGTCGCTTCCGTCACGAACACATCACACGGCACCACCTCGAACGACGCGGCGGTGGCATCCGGCTCGCGCTTGTAATCACCGGAGACGACGATGGTCAGCCCCTTCCACCGCAGCACGATCTGGCAGGAGCCGAGCACATGGCCAGCGGGAAAGAACGCGACCTCGACGCCCTTGATCGTAACCCACTCGCCGATTTTGGCTTCTTGCCGCGTCTCGCAGAAGCCTTCGCCGAGGCGCAAGGCCATGATGGCCAAGGTCTCACGGCTGGCCATCACAGCGCCATGGCCGGGGCGGGCATGGTCGGAATGCGCATGGGTGATCAGCGCGCGCG
>JALOTF010000021.1 GCA_025458025.1 Beijerinckiaceae bacterium
CTGGGCCAGAACATCGAGCAGGCGCCAGGCGAAGGAGGTTGCCTGATCCACATTGGCGAAATCCGGGCAGATCACGGCAAATTCATCGCCGCCGAGGCGGCATGCCGTATCGCGATCGCCCAGGACGGAGCGGATGCGCCGCGAGACTTCCTGCAGCAGGGCATCGCCAAAATGATGGCCGAGCGTGTCGTTCACCGATTTGAAGCGATCGAGATCGAGGCAAACCACCGTCACCTGCTCGTTGCGCGCTGTGGCACGCACCATCGCTTCGGTGAGCCGGTCATGGAAGAGGACACGGTTCGGAAGGCCGGTCAGCGCATCGTGATGGGCCAGATGTTCGATCTTGCGCTCACGCTGCTTCAGTTCGGTGATGTCCGTGTAGAGCACCACCGTCGTGCGGTCCGGCGTGCGATATTCATTGATTAGCATATGGCGGTCGCCGGCCATCTCGCGCTCATAGACGAGATGGGGTTCGCCATGGCGCGCGAGGCGATCGCGCAGTTCGTAAGCGCCGGTGAGCACGCCAGCATCGCGCGTCAGATCCGAAACCAGCTCATAACGAAGCAGATCTTCGTATTTCATGCCCTTCTGCGTCACATCCGCCAATTGCGGATAGAGATCGATGAAGTGGCTGTTATGCAGCAGCAGCCGGTCATCCTGATCGAAGAGCAGCATGCCCTGCGACAGGCTTTCCACGATGGCGTGGCGCGTGCGGGTCTCGGCATCGGCTGCGGCCATTTCCGCGAGCTTGATGCGCGTGGCATCGAGGATGACACCGGTCCAGACCACTGAGCCATCAGCCTCGCGGCGCGGCCGCGCAATGGCGTGGGTGTAGCGCACCTGGCCATCCGGGCGCTGGATCGTCGCCTCGACATCCCAGATGGTCATATCCTTCGAGGCCTGGATGAGCTTCTGGCGGAAGGATTGGCGATATTCGGCGCCATAATGCGCGAACAAGGCTTCCGGATCGGTGAGGATCGTCTCGGCGGTCACGCCGAACAGGTCGAAGGCGTTCTGGCTGATATAGCTGTAGCGGATCTGCCCTTCGGGGGTCACCACACGCTGGTAGACCACGCCCGGGAGGGTGGAGGACAACTCGGCGAAGCGGTTTTCGCTTTCAGTCGCGCGCTGCATCACGCGGCGCAAGTTCGCGAGCACTTCCGTTGCCTGCGCGGCGACGCGCATCGATCCGACGAGATGTTCAGTCGCCTCGACCGCTTCGGTGAGGAACACGGTCAGCAACCCGCCGGCGGTGGAAGCACCCTGGGCTGCGAATTCGATGCGAAAGGCCTGCTTGAGGCCGGCTGCGACCGCACGCAGCAGCGGCGCGCCATCTCCGGAATGTTCGAGAGGGCGTGCCCCGGCAATGCTAAGGCGCAGGCAGGCGAGATCTTCCTGCTTCTCGGCATCAGCGAAATCGATCTCGCGCAGGAACTTCGTTTCCGGCTCGCGGCCATCCCGGCTCCAGAGCGGTGCGTTATCGGCCGCCGAGGGTGCAAGCGTGATGACGACCCGAGTGCCCTGACCGAGATTGTCCTTCAGTGCCTCGGCCACATGATCGATCGCATCAAGGGTCTGGCCATGTTCCACCATGCGGAGCAGGGCAATTGAATCAAGGTCAAGGATCGTCGCCCTCGCCTTTTCGGGCCGTTTTTTCCGTTCGGAAACGGGATTGGCAAATGCTGTCGCTGCGTCGGTCATGTTCTGGCTTTCAGTAGTCTTCCTGGCGAATGGCGCCCTGTGGTTATCCATCAGCCAGTTTGCTTGACGCTCACGCCGTCAACGCGGACCGGATTGCCTTCGTAGTCATAGATTGTGCTTGCCGCCTCGAAGAAGGAGAGCGGCAACGTCATGCCGATATCGCGCACCTTACGGAAATTGATCGCGATATCCGGCGGGGAGACGACGCCGACCTTCAGTTCGCCGGCGCGCATGCGGCCGGTGATAATCTCGGCTGCGTAGACCGCCGCGAGGTGGGCATTCGATTCGAAGCTGATGCCGATCGAGAGCACGGCGCTGTCCGCACCGCCCTTCACGATCTCCGGCACCACGCTCAGCACGGCGGCGCGGCTCGAATAGGCGTTGATCGTCGCGATTTCGCGGAAGACCGAGGTGCTGCCCGTGACCCAGTAGATACTGTTCGAAAGATCCGGATCGTTGCGCATCATCTGCGCCGTGGCATCCTTCACGAGGGTTTCGAGTTCGGCACGCGCATTGGCCGGGTTCTGAACCGCAATTTCCAGCGTGCGGATGTTGCGGGTCTTCGCGTAATCGACAACCGGCTTCGACTGCGTTTCGATAGCGCTGACATTGCGCGAATCCACGAGGATGGCGATATTGCGCAACTTCGGCTTCAGCTCGTTCACATAGGCCATCTGCACGTCGATCGGCATGTTGAGCGACGTGAAGGCGAAATTGGTGTTGGAGCCCTTGTTGTAGCCCGGCGACTGGCCCAGCACGACCGGGTCCTTCGAGCAGACCGACACCACGGGGATTCGGCCACCGCGATAGGCTTCCCACAGCCAGGCCGTGGTTTCCGAGCCCATTGCCATGATGAGATCGTAATTGCCGCTTTCGGCGCGCTTGAGAACGGCGCGGCCACGGGCCGGATCGTTCAGGAAGTTCATCACCGTGACGCTGGCATCGATCGACTTGTCTTCGAAGACGTTGAGGATCTTCGTGATCGAGATGTCATAAGCCGAGGACGGACGGGGGTAGATCACCAGCATCCGCTTGCGGACACCCGTGTTGGAGCGACGGATCGGCTCTATTTCCACATGGTTCGGGTTGTCGGTCGCATCCACGATCCACTTCTCGAGGATCTTGGGAGAATACTTGAACCAATCCCAGTAGTTGGGCGTGGCTGCCGGGGCCGCCGGGGCCTGTTGCGCCCAGGCGCTCCAGCTTGTGGTGGCCGCAGGAATGCCCATGGCGAGGGCCGTGGCGTGGCGGATGAACGACCGCCGATCGAGTTCCAGGGATGGATTGCGCATCGATCAAGCCCTCGCTTCAGAGGAAAGGGAAACGCCGTCCTCGTGGTCCGCATCGGCATGCGAGACGAAGATCGCACCAAGGAGGAAGATGCCGAGGCCGATCGCCCCGAGCACGGTCCAGGAGGCACCGAAGATCACGAAGAGCTGGCCCACCAGGATCGGACCGGCGACATGGCCGATGCGCTCCAGCAGGCGATAGCCAGCCGCCGTGCTCGTCATGCCGACCTGCTGCGAGATCCGGCTGTTGGTCACATGCGTCACGATCGGCGCGTTGATGTAGCCATGTGCGATGCCGATGATCGCGACTCCAACGATGATCAGCGAAGTGGCAACCACCGAGGAGGCCGGATCGACGAAGGCCACCGCCGCGATCATGGCCAGCCCGCAGGCGGTCATGGTCGAGCCGTTGAACAGGATCGAGGCTGTGTTGTTGTCGCGGTCTGCGCGCACCGAGGCGAAGTGCGAGGCGATGATCACGCAGCCGGCATAGAGCATGGTGATCTGGCCGATATCCTCGCGGGCATAGCCGTTCTGGGTGAGCAGAAGCGGCATCGCGAAGAGAACGATGCCCGTCAGCACCGCCTTGGCGGGAATGCCGACCAGCAAAACCGTGCGGGCGAAGACGCCGTTCTTGATGAGGGTCGCCATCTCGCGCCAGGCCGAGTGCATGGTGTCGGAGAAATCCGTGCCCGAGGTGCGCGAAGGCAAGCCGATGAGACCATAGATCAGGGTCGCAGAGGCGATGACCGCACCGAGCAGGAAGATTTTCTCGACACCGACATAGGAGACCAGCAGCGAGCCGATCGCCATGCCGGCGATCATCCCGGCCTGGAAGCCGTAGACGATCGCGCTGCCAGCCTGCGTGCGCCGACCCGGCGAGGAGTTGGCGAGAATATAGGCCTGCACCCCGATGAAGAGCACGCCCTGGCCGATGCCGGAAAGTGCGCGGGCCAGCACGGTCGTCCAGAAATCGACGCCCATCGACATGATGAAGAGCCCGAGACCCGCAAGCGTGAGGCCCGCGATGATCAGGTTCTTGGCGCCGAACGAGCGCTCAATGCGGCCCGACGGATAGAGCGAGATCGCAAAGGCGAGATAATAGGCGACGAAGGGCAGCGAACCCCAGCCACCGGAGAGCCCGGCCGCCGCAGCCGAGGCCTTCATCAGCGGCGGAAGGAAAGCGTAGCTCAGGTGCTCCACGAAGACCGCCAGGAAGAATACGGGCTTCACGAGGTTGATCGTCGCGAGCTCCTCTTCCTGCGTCCACTGCCCCTCGACATTCGAGTCGGAGAGCTGCTTCAGCGAGCGGGCGAGGCCCATAAAGAGCGCCGCAAAGAAGCCCGACGCCACGAAGAGCGCGGTGAAGTTCTTCACGCTGCGGAAGATCTGCTGATAGACGATGTCCCGCGGCAGCGCGACCTTGACGATCACCTCACGCGCGGCACCCTCCGCCGAAATGCGGACCGTATATTCATAGTCATCCGCGCGATGGTCCCAATCGGTGCCACGACGGGCCGGATCGGCATGCGCGCGGATCTTGCCGTCCACCAGAAGTGCGGCCGAGCGGATTTCCGGATTGAGGCGCTTGTATTCGCCGAACAGCGGGATAATGCCGACGATATCGTCGAAATTGATATTGTAGGCTACAAGATCGTCGAGGCGCTGGCTGAGGCTGTCTGCGATCGACTTCGCCCGAGCCTGCGCGCCCTGTGCATAGACACTGACCAGCGTGCTGACGACGAAGACAGCGGTAATCAGGAACGACGCTACAAAGCCACCGGCCACCCAGCGACTGCGTGTGCTGGCCGCCAGATTGTGGACGAAGAAAAACACAAACAGGGCGAAGCCGACCGAGACGGCAGCGCCCACATACATCACCTGTCTGAAGGCCGTTTCGACCCTCTCCGTCACTTTCTGAGACGGCACGGTGAGCACGACATGGCCCACCTGCTCGAAGCGGTTCCGCACCGGAAGGACCACCTGGAACGCATCGCCCGAATGGCGCACCGTGACCTGTGAGTCATTGACTTTCAGCGTCTCGGAAATACGCGGGAAAATCTGGTTGTGCGCCTGCCCGGCCTGGAAGGTGCGCTCGCCATTGGCGTTGAAGAAGCTGATCGCATCAATGAGCGGATCAGCCTTCACCATCGGCTCGGCCAGAAGGTTGAAGCCGACATACTGGTGCGCCGGAAGACCGGGCCGCACGAAGGATTCCAGCGAGGACTGGACGACCTGCCCTTGCGCGATCAGCTTCTCGATCTGGAAGCGTTCATAATTGCGCCGGGCCTCGCCAAACGCGACATAGATCAGCAGCACCATCGAGATCGATGCCACGATAAGCATCGTGAAGGCATCGATGAGCCGCTTGCCGACCGGAAGGTCACGAGAGGAGTTCATGGCTGGCGAATCCTTCAGATGAGGCGCGCGATCCGGTCGGCGACACCACGACGCTCGCTCAGGAGCACATCGACGCGGTCCGCAAAGACCGACATGATGAGGTCGTCATAGGTCATTCCGAGTTTCGGCAGGCCAATACAGACGAGTGAGGTCACACCGGGGCCCGGCATCTTCAGATCCGGCTTCGGATTGGCCTCGAGAACATAGAGATTGCCGGCATCATCAGCGCGGATATCGGCCCGGATGAGCGTTTCGATACCCAGTTCGAGGAAGATGCGCTGCGCCAGCTTGGCGAGGTTCGCATGAAGCTGCGGCTCGGCCTCGGCATCGATCTCGAAGGCGCGCTCGCCCGTGATGGGCTTCACATCCATGGAGGTGAAGACCTTCTCGCTTTCATCGAGGCGACGCTCGAGCAGGGAGAAGGTGAAGGGGCCGTCGAGGCGCTCGATCTTGCCATGGCGATGGATCACCGGGCCGGCGGCGGCCACGCAGAACTCGCGCCCGCCGATGAAGCGTTCGATCAGCACATGGTTGCGCGTGAGCTTGTAGATGTTCTGCACGACATCCGCGAGGCCATCGGCCCGCTCGACATAGGTCACGTTCAGTGAGGCGCGGCCGCTGGTCGGCTTGACGATGAACGGCCCGCGATAGCCCATGAAGGCGTGCTGGAAGGTGGAATCGCGCACCGGATCACGCGGGCTCACGCCCGGCTGCCAGACGAAGAATTCCGCCGTGGGGATGCCAGCTGCCTGAAGCTGGCGCTTGAAGACATGCTTGCTGTCAAGGATCGCCGCCGTCATCGGATCATGCCCGACATAGGGGATGCCGAAGAGTTCCAGCATCGCCGGCGCATGCGCCACCGAGCAATGGCCCTGCACGCCACCGCTGTTCACCCAGGCGAGATGCGCATCGAAGGCCTTGAGGTTCTCGCCGAGACGCATGTCATCGGGGAACAGCTCGATATGCCGGCAACCCAGACGCTGCAGAGAGGCTGCGATATCCTGCGCAACCTTCTCGTAGCTCTTCCATGAGCGCGGATTGGTGGTGCTCTCGATCACCGCACCTTCACGGCTTTTGTCGCCGCCGAAGACGACAGCCAGCCGGAGACGCCGGAACATTTTTTCAATCTGTGCAAGAAGTTCGTCCTCGCGGCCGGAACGGCGCGCGAGCGCATCGGCTTCTTCAGCTTTTCGCAAAGCAGACATTCTGTGCTACCCAACCCTACCGTGAGCGTTCTGCCCCCGCTATCCGCTGAGTTGTTAGCTTCGCGCATGAATTTCCGGTTAAGCGAGGCTCGCTGAAGGCAGGTTTCACATCCCCTCTGGAACCCGCCCCATAACGTCGGCCGGTGCCAACATGGCTGACAACATGAGGATCCAAATCAGCGCAATGAATTTCAAACATCTGAAAGTTATAGGAATTTTTGAAAACCGCGCCAAGAGACGGAGATATGATGCAAAGCCCCAACCGCAGGCAATCGCACTAAGACACCATTAACTCTTTCCATAGAGCCGCCGCGGAAGGTTGCATTTTATGATGATGGAGCCGCACGCGACCCGTCGCACGCAAAAATCGGCCCGCCGAAGTGTGGTAAACGGCAGGTTGCAGGGACACTAGGCTCGGGCCGCGCGCTTCTGGCGCCATTTCAGCGCGATCACCCCGATCATCACCGCCACAGCCATTGCAGCTGCGAGTTGTGCTGCCGGTCCCTTGAGGAAGATCGCGTACTCGCCTTCCGAGATAGTCAGGGCGCGGCGGAAGTTCACTTCCAGCCGGTCACCCAGCACGAAAGCCAGCAGGAGGGGCGCGATATCGAAGCTGAGAAGCCGGAGGCCATAGCCAAGGATGCCGAACGCGACCATCACAGAAAGATCGAACGCCGAAGCCTTGATAGAATAAACCCCGATAATGCAGATCAGCAGCACGGTGGGCGCGAGATAGCCATAGGGCAGGCGCAGCATCGAGACGAAGAGACTGACCAGCGGCAGGTTCAACACCACGAGCATCAGGTTGCCGATCAGCATGGAGGCAATAAGCCCCCAGAAGATCTGCGGGTGCTGCGCAATCAGCATCGGTCCGGGCTGGATGCCGTGGATCGTCAGCGCGGAAAGTAGCACGGCTGTCACCGGGATCGCCGGGATGCCGAGCACCAGCAGCGGGATCATCGCCGCGCCTGTTGTCGCGTTATTCGCGGTTTCCGGCCCGGCCACGCCAGCCACCGCGCCCTTGCCGAATTCCTCGGGCTTGCGGGACAGCGCCTTTTCGACTGCGTAGGAGGCGAAGGTCGAGACAATATGGCCCACGCCCGGCACGATGCCGAAAATGAAGCCGATGAACGAGCCGCGCACCGTGGGCATCGCGGCTTCCTTCACTTCCCGCTTCGTAGGCAGCATTTCCGCCAGGCGCGGTGCCTTGGGGCGCTCTGTGAGGCCCTGACTGAAGGACATCAGGATTTCCGAAACTCCGAACAGGCCAATCGCCATGGCCGCGAAGCTCAGGCCGTCCGAGAGTTGCAGGCTGCCGAAGGTGAAGCGCGGCGTGGCGGTCAATGGGTCCAGTCCGATCATCGCGAGCATCAGGCCCAGAGCAATCATCGCGATGATCTTCACCACGGAGCCATTGGCGGCAAAGATCGAGATCGCCAAAGCCGCGAGCAGGATGGTGAATTCCGCCGCCGGGCCAATCGCCAGCATGGCATTCGCGAGGCGTGGCGCCAGCAGCATCAGCCCGAAGACCGAGAACACGCCGCCCACGAAGGAGCCGATGGCCGCAATCGAGAGGGCTGCCCCGGCGCGCCCCTTCTGCGCCATCGCATAGCCATCGATGCAGGTGACAACCGAAGCCGCCTCACCCGGAATGCGCATCAGGATCGAAGTGGTCGAGCCACCATACATCGCCCCGTAGAAGATGCCGGACAGCATGATGATCGCGCCGGCGGGATCGAGCGTGAAGGTCAGCGGCAGCAGAAGCGCCATGCCAGCCAGCGGGCCAAGGCCCGGCAGCACGCCGACAATCGAACCCCAGAAGCAGCCGATGAAGCACAGGAGCAGGTTCTTGGGTTGCAGCGCAATCCAGAGCCCGTTCAGCAGGAAGGTCCAGGAATCCATGGTGCGGCATCGCCCCCCGATTGGCTCGCCGGTCCGCGATCAGCGAAACAGAATTTCCGCGATGAGGCCGTAAGGCAGCCCGACGCCCAGAAGCTTGGTGAAAATGAGCCATAGGCCCGAGGACACGACAGCCGCGGCCGGGATGGCTCGCCGCCAGCGCGCATCACCGAGGAGAACGAATCCCGCGCTCAGGAATAGGAAGGTCGCGAGCATGAAGCCCGCTGCCTCGAAGAAAGCCGTGGCGAATACGAGGCCCGCCAAAGCCACGGCCTGCTTCCGGCCGCCGAGTTCAAGCCCGCCTCTGTCGCCCCGCAACCAGGCTTCGACCATGACCCACAACCCACAGAACAGGATGATGAGCCCCAGCGCGATCGGCACTGAACCGGGGCCGGGCACACCCGGCTCATCGGGCGGCGGCAAGCGCCACGCCGTGACAAGAAAGAAACCGCCGACGCCGGCGAGCAGGGCACCGCCGACAATCTCGGCTTTCCATCGCGCAACGGAAACCGTGTTCATGCCCCTCCCCCGGATGGTCACGGCCTATGCCGTTACTGCGCCCGGCGCAGGATGCCGAGGGAAGCGGCCACCTCGCCGAGTGCCTTCAGTTCATCGCGGATCAGGGCATCGGTCGCCTTGCCCGGCAGAACGCGCAAGGTTGCGCCCTGCTTCGCCATGGTGTCGCGGAACTTGTCCGAGGCGGCGGCGGAGATGAAGGCGCGTTCCAGCTTGGCTACCACATCATCCGGAACGCCGGCCGGCACGATCAACCCCCACCAGAGCACAGTCTCGGCCTTGTTGAGGTTGATCTCGGACAGGCCCATCGCACCGGGGAGCGCCTGGTTGCGGCCCGCGGAGGTGAGCAGCAGGCACTTCGCCTTGCCGGCCTTTTCATGCTCGATGATCGGCGGCAGCGAGCCGCCATAGAAATCCACATGCCCGCCGAGGAAGTTCTTGGCGGTTTCACCGGCGCCGGCGAAGGGAATGCCCCGCACCTTCACGCCGAGTTCGCGGAAGATGCGCTCGGCGGCGAGCTGCATGGTGCCGCCCACGCCATCATTGCCATAGGTGAACTTCGCGCCCGGGGCCTTCAGCGCCTCGATCATTTCCTTTGCGTCCTTGGCCGGAAAATTCGGCTGGGCGCAGATCACATAGGAGGAGTAGCCAATCGACATGACCGCGCGGTAGGAATCCGGCGTGTAGGCCACGTTCAGGCTGTGCGGGCTGGTGGTCAGCGGCGAGTTCCAGATGAAGCCGATCGTGTAGCCATCGGGCTTCGCAGTCACTACCTGCGTGGTACCCAGCGTACCGCCTGCGCCGCCGCGATTTTCCACCACGAATTTCTGCTTGAGGTCAGCTTCCACAATCTCCGCGAGCACCCGGGCAAACACATCCGTGCCACCACCGGTTGGTGCCGGGACGATCATGGTCACAGGGCGCGTCGGGTAGGTTTCAGCAAAAGCGGGGGTTGCGAGCAGGCTCAGGGCCAGTACCGAGGCAACGCGGCCAAAGCCATTACGAATAGACATTCTGTCCTCCAGCAAAGGGCTACAGGTGCCAAACCTGCGCCGGTTCACCATTTCTCAAGGCATTTCTTGCAAGACGCAAGCCGGCGTTTAGAAGTTGGTTACCATCTTTCTGTGGGTAGCCGGAGCATCGCGGAACGTCATGCCCTTTATCGATACACACGCGCATGTCTTCCTGCGGTCACTGCCCATGGTTGCAAACCGGCGCTATACGCCGGACTATGATGCGAGCCTGTCGCGCTACCTGCAGGTGTTGGCCGACCATGATGTCGGCTGCGGCGTGCTCATCCAGCCTTCGTTCCTCGGCACCGATAACAGCTACCTTCTCGCAAGCCTCGATGCCTATCCCAACGCCCTGAGGGGGGTGGTCGTCGTCGCGCCGGATGTGGCCGATGACGTGCTGATCGACATGAACCAGCGGGGCGTGGTCGGCATCCGCTTCAACCTGATCGGCAAGAATGTCGCCGAGCTGGCCGCGCCCGAGAATCAATCGCTGATGCGTCGCGTGGCGCAGCTCGGCTGGCATGTGGAGGTGCAGGCGCGCGGCGGCGACCTGCCGACCGTGTTCCGCCACATGGAGCGCTTCGACGGGCATATCGTGATCGACCATTTCGGCCTACCCGATCCGCGCCTTGGCCTGCGTGATCCCGGTTTCCGGCAATTGCTGCGCGAAAGCGAAAGCGGCCGCACCTTCGTGAAGCTTTCGGCCGGCTATCGCTGTCACGAGCTCGATGTTGCCCCGCTTGCCGGCGCGCTTCTGGCTACCCTTGGCCCGCGCCGCCTGCTCTGGGGCAGCGACTGGCCGTGGACCCAGTTCGAGAAGGACCGGACCTATGTCGGGGCGGCGGCGGATCTCTCGCGCTGGCTGCCGGATCTCGCGGCGCAGAACCAGATCGACCAGACCGCGAGCGGCCTGTTCCGGTTTTCCGATCCGCTGCATCAGGCGCTTCACCGCCAGCGCAAAGTGGCGTGAAACTCAGCGCAGTTTCCCGCGCGCCGCGACATCCTCCGTGCTGATAATCTCGTCGCCGCGCACGTAAACGAGCTCGCCCACGACATTCACCACCGGGCAGATGTGGTTGGGGATGACCCGCACCACCTCGCCCACCACGGGACGATCATTGCAGCGCGAGAGGTCGAGCATGCCATGCTCCTCCGCGAAGCGCGCGATCATCGCCTCGGGATGCTCGAGGATGAACCCGTGGCCCTTGAGATCCCAGCCGGTTTCGGTCGTGAGCGTCTTAGAGCCTGCATCGAGAATGCCGCGCTCCGGCCCGCCCCGGCTGACCACGGTGGTGTAGACCGTCAGCGCGCAATCCTCCTGGCTCGCAAAACCTGCGGCCATCATCATGCGATCATTGAAAATCGAAGTGCCCGCGCGATGCTCGGTCTGTCCCTTGAGGGAGCCGAGATTGAGCAGGTTGGGCGTGCCGCCGGAGGAGAGTTCATCGAAGGTGATGCCGTCGCCCGCGAGCACGGCCTTCACCTCGGCCACGAAGGCATTGGTGACATCCGCCGCATTCTCGGGCGGGTAGACCATGAGGCCTGCGAGCTTCAGGCCGGGCGTCGCGGCGATCATTCGGCCCAAGGCAATGGCCTCGGCGGTGGTTTCCACGCCCGCGCGCTTGCGGCCCGTGTCGCATTCGATGCGCACGCGCAGTTCTCGGCCCGCCATGGCGGCGGCCTTCGCGAGTTCCGTGACCACGAGCGGGTTATCCGCCGCGACGGTCATCTCCGCATCCTGCATCAGGCGCGCGAGGCGGGCCATCTTCTCGTCACCGAGCAGGTTGTAGGAGATGAAGATATCGGTTGCTCCGCCCTCCGCCATCACCTCGGCCTCGCCGAGCTTCTGGCAGGTGATGCCCTTGGCACCGGCCTCCAGTTGCATCTGCATGAGACGATTGGATTTGTGCGTCTTGATATGCGGGCGATTGGCCACGCCTGCGGCATCGCAAAGGCCTTGCGTCTTCGCGATGTTGCGCTCGACCACATCGAGATCGACGACCAAGGCGGGCGTGCCGATCTCGCGGGCGATGCGTTGCTTCAGCGTCTCGATTCCCATCACGACCTCACGAGCAGGATGGCTTCGATTTCCACCGCCATGCGGTTCGGCAGCGAGCCCATGCCCACCGCCGAGCGGGCATGGCGGCCCGCTTCACCGAGGACATCCACGAGGAGATCGGAGCAGCCATTGATGACCTTGGGATGGTCGGCGAAATCCGGCTCGGCATTCACCATGCCCAGCAGCTTCACCACCGCTTCGATGCGCGAGAGTTCGCCCAAAGCGGCCTTCGCGACCGAGAGCAGTTGCAGCCCGGTGAGGCGCGCCTCTTGATAGGCCTCCTCGATGGAGATATCGCGGCCGAGCCGCCCCTGCCGGTAGGTGCCATCGGGGCGCTTCGGCCCCTGCCCCGAGAGGTAGAGGAACGGCCCGGCGAAGCGGAACGGCACGTAATTCGCCACGGGCTTCGGCATCACCGGCAGCACGAGGCCCATCTGTTCAAGGCGCTGTTCGGGTGTCATGGCGGCTTCAGCCCGCGATCTTCGGGAAGCGGCTGGAGCGCTTGGGGTGCCACCACTTGCCCTTGAGAACCACGCCTTCGGACACGATCTTCTGGTTGCCGATAAGCTCCTCGCCCACGACATCCCTGTAGCTGAACTTGCCCTCGCGGATGGTGAGGATGGTCGCATCACCAAGTGAACCCACCTTCAGCGAGCCATATTCCGGGCGCTTCAGCATCATGCCGGCATTCAGCGTGGAAGCGGCAATCACGTCACTCAGGCCCATGCCGAGGCAGAGGAATTTCGACATCGTGGTCACCTGGTCATAGGCCGGACCATCGATGCAGAGCTGGTGCACATCGGAGGAAATCGTATCCGGCAGGAAGCCGTTGGCGAGCATGGCGCGCGCGGTCTTGAACGCGAACGAGCCCTTGCCGTGGCCGATATCGAACAGCACGCCGCGCTTGCGCGCCGCCAACACCTCGGCCTTCACCGTGCCCTGCGCGGTCGCCGCGGAGTTCGGGAAAGGCCGGAAGGCGTGGGTGAGGATATCGCCGGGCCGGAGCATGGCAATCACCTCCTCGTAGGAGGGCGGCGGGTGGTCGATATGGCACATCAGCGGCATGCCGACCTCGTTCGCGACCTGCAAGGCGATGTTGAGCGGTGCGGTGCCTTGATCGCCCGAGGCATTCAGGCCCACGCGCACCTTGATGCCCACGATGAGATCGCGATTGGCATCGGCCACTTCCGCGCAGGCGATGGGGTTCATCATCGACATGTCGCGGCTTTCGCCGACCATCACGCGCTTGTCGAAGCCGTAGATGCCGGCATGGCTGACGTGCAGATAGGCGAGAATGCGCGCCTCGCCCTGCTCGATCACATGCTTGCGGAAGCCCGGCCAGTTGCCGGGGCCGGCAGACCCCGTATCGACCGAAGTGGTGACGCCGGATGTGCGGCAGAACTCATCCGCATCAATGCCCAGCGACGTGCCGCCCCAATAGACATGGGTGTGCATATCGATGAGGCCGGGCGTGACGATGTAGCCCGAAACGTCGCGGATTTCCTTTGCGCCCTTCAGGTCTTTCCCGAAGCCCGAGACCTTGCCGCCGGTGAAGGCAACATCGAGCACGCCATCATGCTTCTGCGAAGGGTCGATCACCCGCCCGCCCTTCAGGATGAGATCATGCATGGCCGTTTCCCCCTTTTTTTGCCTGGAGCGACTTCCGATCTGACTGGATCAGATCGGTCGCTCCATCTCTCTGTTTTGTCGCATTTTCTTCACGCGAACCGGCAACCGCTTCGCTTGAAAATGCTCTATTCCGGCAGTCTTGCGCCCTTGCGTTCCACGATCATCCGGTACTGCTCCGGCTCGCGGTGGCGGGCGAAATTGAAGGTCGAATTCTTGTAGCTCTGGCCGAGATCGAGATCGCAGCGCGCGACCACCAGCTCATCCTCGCGCGTGATGGCCTGCGCGACGATTTCCCCCGTCGGCGCGATAATGGCCGAGCCGCCGATCATCTCGCAGCCTTCCTCGACGCCGCATTTCGCGACACCCACCACCCAGCTCGCGTTCTGGTAGGCACCGGCCTGCATCACGAGGTGGTTGTGGAAGTCGCCGAGCCGGTCATGCGTTGGCGCGGGCGGGTTGTGCACGGGCGTGTTGTAGCCGAGCAGGATCATCTCCACGCCCTGCAAGCCCATCACGCGGTAGCTCTCGGGCCAGCGGCGATCATTGCAGATCATCTGGCCCAGCAGCGCGCCGTTGAGATCGGCCCCAGCGCGCACAACCGGCCAGGAGAGATTACCCACCTCGAAATAGCGCTTCTCCAGATGCTGGAAGGCGCGCCAAGGCTCATGCTCGGCATGGCCCGGCAGGTGGATCTTGCGGTATTTCGCGATTGTGCGCCCGCTCTTGTCGACGATGATCTGCGTGTTGAAGCGGCGTATCTTGCCCGCTTCCTCCACCTTCTCGGCAAAGCCGAGCATGAAGGCGAGGCCCATCTCCTGCGCCGCGCTAAAGAGCGGCGCTGTCTCGTTCGAAGGCATATCGTGTTCAAAGAAGGTGTCGATCTCCGCCTGATCCTCCATGAACCAGCGGGGGAAAAAGGTGGTGAGCGCGAGTTCCGGGAAGGCCACGAGATCGCAGCCATTGGATTTCGCCTGCCGCATGAGGTCGATCATCCGGGCGATGACCGCGCTGCGGCTATCGGCCCGCTGGATCGCACCGAGTTGCGCGGCCCCAACCGTGATGATGCGGCTCATGGCGCGACCTCCTCGGGCGTTTTCCCCACGATCTCGCGATAGACCACCGGGTCGGTCGCGCCCTCGGTGCCGTAGAGCAGCACCCGCGAAGTGGCATCGAGCCCGAAAGCAGTGCGCATATCCGGGTCTTTCGCCGCGCGCAGCAAGCCCGCGAGCCCCGCGACACCGGATTCCCCACCAACCACATGCATTTCAGCGAGCCGGCGCATGGCGGCCTTCGCCTCGTCATCGGTCACGGTCATGAAGGCATCGGCACCGGGCTGGAGAAGCTTCCACGCGAGCGTCGAGGGTTCGCCGCAGGCGAGGCCCGCCATCACGGTGTCGAGGTCACCGCCCACGGCTTTCCATGCACCAGCGCGAGCGCTTTCATAGAGGCAGGCGGCCTTGTCCGGCTCGACCACGATCAGCTTCGGGCGCGCCGCGCCATATTTCTCCCAGCGATAGGAGAGCACGGCCGCTGCAATGCCGCCGACGCCGCCCTGCACGAAGACATGCGTGGGTTTAGCCCCCGCCTCCTCGGCCTCCATGGCCAGCACGGCATAGCCCTGCATCACGTCGCGCGGCACATCTTCATAGCCGGGCCAGGCGGTGTCCGAGACGATCTGCCAGCCATGGGCCGCAGCGGCATCGGCCGAGGCGCGCACCGAGGCATCGTAGTTCGAGCCCTCGCGCCGCACTTCCGCACCAAAGCTGCGGATGGCCTCGGCGCGGCCTTCGCTCACGCCTTCATGCACGTAGATCACGGCCTTGGCACCCGCCCGCCGCGCACCCCAAGCGACCGCGCGACCATGGTTGCCATCAGTGGCGCAGGTGACTGTCAGCCCCTCCGCCGTGCCGCGCGCCGCGACCAGCCGCTGCACGGCATAGGCTCCGCCCAGCGCCTTGAAGCTGCGCAGGGTGAAGCGTTGCCCCTCATCCTTGTAGAGGATCTGCGCCAGCCCGAATTCCGCAGCAAGAGGTGCCAAATCCCGCAAGGGCGTGGGCTTGTAGCCCTCCCATTGCGCGATTGTTTCACGGGCGATTTTCGCACCTTCCAGCGAGAGGATCGCGCGTTCCTCGGCGCCATAGGGCCGGTTGCGATCCAGCGATGGATTGAGAAGCCAGCCGGACATCAATTCGAACTCACGGGTTTCAGCATGGGGTTCTCGGCATCCGGCAGATCATGCAGGTGGCAGGCCGCGACATGCTGCGGGCCGCGCGCGCTCAGCATCGGCTCCTCGCTGCGGCAGCGATCGAAGGCATAGGGGCAGCGGGTGTGGAAGCGGCAGCCCTTGGGCGGGTTAATGGGGCTCGGCACATCGCCCTTGAGCAGGATGCGCTCGCGCTTGATCTCGGGATCAGGCACCGGCACGGCCGAGAGCAGAGCCCGCGTATACGGGTGTTGCGGGCGCGAGAAGATTGCATCGCGCGGGCCCTTCTCGACAATGCGGCCGAGATACATCACCGCCACGCGGTGGGTCATGTGTTCGACGATCGCGAGATCGTGGCTGATGAAGAGCAACGCGAGGCCGAGTTCCTTCTGCAGATCCTGCAAGAGGTTCACGATCTGAGCCTTCACCGAGACATCGAGCGCGGAAACCGCTTCATCGCAGATGATAAGGGACGGTTCAGCCGCGAGCGCGCGGGCAATGCCGATGCGCTGGCGCTGGCCGCCGGAGAATTCATGCGGCCAGCGGCTCGCGGCCTCGCGCGGCAGGCCAACCTTCTCCATCAGGTCGCCGACGCGCTTGTCGATATCGGCCCGGTTCGAGGCGAGGCCGAAATTGGTCATCGGCTCAGCGAGGATATCGCGCACCCGCATGCGCGGATTGAGCGATGAGAACGGGTCCTGGAAAACTACCTGCATCTGGCGGCGCATGGGCCGGAGCTTGCCAAGCGAGATGTCATCAATCCGCTGGCCCGAAAGCGAGATCTGGCCGCTGGTGAGTTCGTAAAGTCGCAGGATGGACTTGCCGACCGAGGATTTTCCGCAGCCGGATTCCCCCACGAGCGAGAGCGTCTCGCCCTTCTGGATGGAGAAGGAGACGCCATCCACCGCATAAACGTACCCCTTCGGCGAGAAGAGACTGCCGGGCAGGGCGAAATGCTTTTTGAGATCGTTGACCTCGAGAACCGGAACGCTCATGCCGGTGCTCCTTCACGTTGCGGCGCCACATCCTTCTCCGCGAAATGGCAGGCGACGATCTGCCCCGGCGCCTTCACCTCAAGGCCGGGCGCGACCTCCCGGCAAATGGGCTGCACGACCGGGCAGCGGCCCGCAAACACGCAGCCCGCGATCTTCTTCTTGAGGTTGGGGACAAGGCCGGGAATTTCAGCGAGGCGGGTGGAATGTCCATCGGCAGACGAGCCGAGGCGCGGCACGGCCCCCAGAAGCCCGCGCGTGTAAGGATGGCGCGGCGTGCGGAAAAGTTGCTTCACCGGCGCCTCTTCGACCTTGCGGCCCGCATACATCACCACAACACGGTCAGCGACTTCGGCTACCACACCGAGATCATGCGTGATGAGCATAATGGCCGCCCCCACGCGGGTCTTGAGGTCGCGCATGAGGTCGAGGATCTGCGCCTGAATGGTGACGTCGAGCGCCGTGGTGGGCTCGTCGGCGATCAGCAATTGCGGCGAGCAGGCCAGCGCAATCGCGATCATCACGCGCTGGCGCATGCCGCCGGAAAGCTGGTGCGGATATTCGGTGACGCGGCGCGCCGGTTCGGGAATGCCCACGAGCGTCAGCATTTCCACCGCGCGCGCCTGAGCCTCGGCCCGCGAGAGCCCCTGATGCAGTTGCAAGGTCTCGCCGATCTGCTTGCCGATGGTCAGCACCGGGTTCAGCGAGGTCATCGGCTCCTGGAAGATCATGGAGATCTCGTTGCCGCGGATCTGGCGCATCTCGGCTTTCGAGCAATCCAGCAGGTTCTTGCCCTTGAAGCGGATGGAACCCGCGATCTTGCCCGGCGGCTCGGGAATGAGCCTGAGGATCGACATAGCGGTGACGGATTTTCCGCAGCCGGATTCGCCCACCACGGCCAGTGTTTCACCGGCCTCGATGGAGAAGGACACGCCATCCACCGCACGGTTCACGCCATCCGGGGTGCGGAAATGCGTCTGCAGGTTTTCGATTTCGAGCAATGGCATGAGATTAGATCCTCTTCGCCATACGCGGATCGAGAATGTCGCGAAGGCCATCGCCCACGAGGTTCACCGCGAGCACGGTGAGCGACAGGAAGATAGCCGGGAACATCACGATATGCGGGCGCACCTGCCAGAGCGTGCGGCCATCAGCCATGATGTTGCCCCAGGAGGGGACCGTGGGCGGAATGCCCGCGCCGATGAAGCTGAGAATGGCTTCCACGATCATCGCGGAGGCGCAGATGTAGGTCGCCTGTACGATCATCGGGGCGAGCGTGTTCGGGAGGATGTGCCGGAGGATGACCATCGGCGTGCGCGTGCCGGCGGCAATCGCGGCCTCGACGTAAGGCTGCTCGCGCAGGGTTAGCACCACCCCGCGCACAAGGCGCGCGACGCGCGGGATTTCCGCGAGCGTGATCGCGAGGATGACGTTCCCGACCGAGCCGCGCGTCAGCGCCATCAGCGCGATGGCCAACAGGATCGGCGGGATGGACATCATGCCATCGACGATCCGCATGATGATGCCGTCGGTCCAGCGCACCATGCCCGAAACAAGGCCGATCATCAGCCCGGCGATGGAGGCCAGCACGGCCACGCCGAAGCCCACCATCAGCGAGACGCGCGCGCCGTAGATCACGCGGGAATAGATATCGCGCCCGAGCTGATCCGTGCCGAACCAGTAGAGTTCGCTCGGCACGCGGTTGCGGCGCGAGGGTGCCAAGGCGGTCGGGTCCACCGTGAAGAGCAGTGGCGCGAAGACCGCGACGAACACCATGAAGCCGAGGATAAAGATACCTGCAGCCATGGCCGGGTTGCGGATGATGAAGCCGAGGAGGCCTTTGCGCGGCGTCTTCTGCGGAATGATATCCGGCAGTTCGGGCGCAACCACGAGGCCGGGCGGGCGGGAAACAGGTTCGCTCATCGTTTCCCCCTCAGTAACGGATGCGGGGGTCGATGAGCGTGTAGATCACATCGACAATGAGGTTAATGAGCACGTAGACGAACGAGAACATCAGGACGACCCCCTGAATGACCGGGTAATCGCGCCGGAGGATCGCATCCACCGTGAGGCGCCCGAGGCCGGGGATCGCGAAGACGCTCTCCGTTACCACCGCGCCGCCGATGAGGAGTGCCACGCCGATGCCGATGACCGTGACAATGGGCACGGCGGCATTCTTCAGCGCATGCAGAAACAGGATCGCCTTTTCGCTCACGCCCTTGGCGCGCGCGGTGCGCACGTAATCCTGTTGCAGCACTTCCATCATGGTGGCGCGGGTGATGCGCGCGATGAGCGCGATATAGATGAAACCGAGTGCGACGGCGGGCAGGATGAGGTTCTCCAGCCACGGCCAGAAGCCCTTGGCAAGCGGGGTATAGCCCTGCACGGGCAGCCAATCGAGCTTCAGCGAGAAGATCCAGGCGAGCAGGTAGCCCACCACGAAGACCGGCACCGAGAAGCCCAGAACCGAGAGCGCCATGATGGCGCGGTCAATGAAGGAATTCGCCTTCCACGCGGCAATCACGCCCAGCGGCACGGCGGTGACGATGGCGAGGATCAGCGTCACCACCATCAGCGAAAGCGTGGGTTCGATGCGCTGCGCGATGAGATCGGAGACCGGCAGGCTCGTGAAGATCGAGGTGCCGAGATCGCCCTGCAGCACGCGGAACAGCCATTCCGCGAACCGCACGAGATAGGGCCGGTCGAGGCCAAGCCCCGCGCGGATGCGTTCCACATCCGCGGGGGTGGCCTGATCGCCGGCGATGATCGCGGCGGGATCACCCGGCGCGATATAGAGAAGGGAAAAGACGAAGAGCGCGACAAATCCCATGACCGGAATGGTCGCCAGCACGCGTCGCAACAAAAACCCTGACATCCCGTCCCCTCTCTTCTTTTTGCGGAGGTTTTCCGATCAGCTCTTCGAAACATCCCAGAAGAACGGCAGCGGGCCCTTGGTCACGCCCGTCACGTTCTTCCGCCATGCCTGGTAGCTGAGGAACAGGCCGGTGGGTGCGAAGACCACATCCTCCAGTGCCGCCTGGTTGAGGCGCGCCATGGCCGCCTGCTCGGCCGCCAGATCCGGCGCATCGAACCAGTTCTGCACTTCCTGCTCCACCCGGTCGCTGGTGGGCCAGCCGAACCACGCCTTGTCGCCGTTGCCGCGAATGGCGGTGTAGGAGGACGGATTGATGCAATCCGCGCCCGCATGCCAGGTGTGGAACATGTTCCAGCCACCCTGCCCCGGCGGCGTCTTCTGAGCACGACGCGCACCCACCGTGCCCCAGTCGGTCGCCACGAAATCGACATTCATGCCGAGGCGCTTCAGGAGATCGGCGGTCACCTCACCCTGCGCCTTCACGGCCGCGAGATCCTGGCCGACAACGCAGGTGACCGGCTCGCCCTTGTAGCCGCCTTCTTCCAGCAGCTTCTTGGCGGCGTTGATGTTGCGCATCTTGAGGATGTCGCCGCCTGCCTCGGTGTAGAGCGGCGTGCCCGGCGTGAAGAAGCCCGGAAGCGGCTTCCAGAGCGCGTTATCGTCGCCGACAATCGCGCGCATGTAATCTTCCTGGTTCATCGCAGTGAGGATCGCGCGGCGGATCTTCACGTTATTGAAGGGCGGATGCAGGTGGTTCATGCGGAACGCACCGATATTGCCGAGGGGATCGGCGATATCGACATTGATGTTCCGGTTCGCCTTCAGCAGCGGAATGAGGTCGGCCAGCGGCGTTTCCCACCAATCCACCTCGCCCGATTGCAAAGCCGCCGAAGCGGTTGCCGGATCAGGCATGATCACCCATTCGATGCGATCGAAATTGATGCGCTTGCCGCCTGCGAGCCAGGAGGCCTTCTCCTCGCGCGGCTTGTAATCGGCGAAGCGCTCGAAGACGGCCTTCGCGCCCGGCACCCATTCGTTGCGCACGAAGCGCATGGGGCCGGAGCCCACGAATTCGGTGATCTGCTGGAACGGATCGGTCTTGGCGATGCGCTCCGGCATGATGAAGGAGCACGGCGCGTTGTTCTTCGCCAGCGCCAGCAGCATCTTCGGATAGGGCTTCTTGAGCGACCAGCGCCAGGTGAGGTCATCCACCGGGGCGATCTCGTTCTGGATGGCGCGGATCATCAGGCCCATCGGGTCACGCGCGGACCAGCGCACGAGCGAGGCCACAACATCCTTCGCGGTCACCGGCGCGCCATCATGGAACTTCAGGCCCGCACGCAGCTTGAAGGTCCAGACAAGGCCATCGGCGGAAACGCTTTCGGTTTCCACCATCTGGCGCTGTGGCTTGAAGTTCTCGTCGATGCCGTAGGGCGTATCCCACACCAGGGCGGCGGCGTTGCGCACGACATATTGCGTGCCCCAGATGGGATCGAAATTCGCGAGGTTCGCCTGCGGCACGAATTTCAGCACGCGGCTGCCCGCGCCTTGCGCGATCGCGGGGGCGGAAAGCCCGCCGGTGGCGGCCAGCAAGGTCGCGCCGCCGGTCGTCTTGATGAATGTTCTGCGGTCCATCGTGGTGGTCTCCCTGTTGTTCTTGTGACTACCGTTGTTTCAGGCTGCCGCCCGTCCCATGCTGGCATGCAGCGCGTTGAATGCGTCTAAGGCCCAGTCCCGCTCTCTCGTTCTGGTATGATGGCCCTCCCCGCTCCTCTCCCTTACCTTGCAACTTTGACGCCGTTTTTCGGCGCGCTGATCAGCGCGAAAGGTCGCGCCTTCTCGAAAGCCTCGGCCACCGCCATCACCAGCCGATCCGCCCCGTATCGACCCACGATCTGCAGGCCCGCCGGCAATCCATTCTGCGTGAGTCCGGAGGGCACAGAGGCTGCCGGCTGCTGCGTGAGGTTGAACGGGTAAGTGAAGGGCGTCCAGCGTGTCCAATCCGTGCCGTAGCGCCCGTGCTGCGGCGTGAGGCAGCCTGCCTCGAAGGCAGGCAAAGGCAGCGTCGGCGTGACCAGCAGATCGAACCGGTCATGGAATGCGTTCATGCGCATCGCGAGCGCATTGCGCTGGTAGAGCAGCGCATCGACATAGGCCGCCGAGGAAATCCCTTCGCCCATCCGCGCGATCTCGACGAGGCCCGGGTCCATCTTTGCGCGATCCGCCGGCATGATGTTCGCAAGCGCGAGGGCTGCACCGGAGGACCAGAGCGTCATCAACGGCGCGATGGGGTCCGCGAAGCCGGGATCGGCTTCCTCGGCAACAGCCCCCAGGCCGGCGAGCACATCCACAGCCTCGCGCGTGAGCCGGGCGATATCCGGATCGACCTCCACATCAAAGCCAAGCTTCGGCGAATAGCCGATGCGCAAACCCTTGAGACTGCGCTCCACCCCCTCGACGTAATTCTCCGGCGGCAGGTTCGCCATCATGTCGCGCGCATCGGGCCGGGCAATGACATCCAGCGCCAGCGCGCTGTCACGCACGGTGCGCGTCAGCGGCCCGAGATGCGCGAGCACGCCCATTGTCGAGATCGGGTAAGCCGGCACGCGGCCGAAACTCGTCTTAATGCCGAAGACACCCGTGAAGGCCGCGGGGATGCGGATCGAACCCGCGCCATCCGTTCCGAGATGGATGCAACCGAGGTTCAAAGCCGCACAGACCGCGGCGCCCGAGGAAGAGCCGCCCGGCGAGGTAGAGAGATCCCACGGGTTGCGCGTCATGCCCGTCAGCGGGCTATCCGCGCAGCCTTTCCAGCCATATTCCGGCATGGTCGTCTTGCCGAGGAACACCGTGCCCGCCGCGCGCAGCTTGTCGGCCACCGGGCAATCCTGCGCTTCGGGCGTGGCGGATGACACCGCCGAACCGCGCCGGTTCGGCCATCCCGCCACGGCGAGATTGTCCTTAATCGTCACCGGCACGCCATCAATGGGCGAAAGCGGAGCACCGGCCTGCCAGCGCGCCTCGGAGGCGCGCGCCATGGCCAACGTGGCATCCGCGTCGCGATGCACGAAAGCATTCACCTGCGGCTCGAAAGCTTCGATCCGCGCGAGGTGATCCTTCGCGACTTCCACCGGCGAGAGTTTCCCCGCCGCATAAGCCGCCCCAAGCTCAGCGGCGGAGAACTGGGAGATGGCCCCCTCAGGCATTGGCTTCCTCCCACGCGATCTCGGCCAACACATTCGCACCGGCGATGATGTCGGCCTCGGTCGAGAATTCTTTGGGATTGTGCGAGAGACCCCCGATGGAGGGAACGAAAATCATCGCGGTGGGGCAGAGCGTCGCCATCATCTGCGCATCATGCCCGGCTCCGGAGACGATGCGGCGCACCGAATGCCCATGCGCCTTCGCAGCCTGTTCCACCCGCGCAATCAGCCGCTCGTCAAAGGGCTGTGAGGGGAAGCGCGCGAGATCGCGGATGGCGAGGCCCACCCCCGCCTTCTCCGCGATGTCCTGGGCATAGGCGCGGATCTCGGCCTCGGCCTTGTCGAGCAGGGCATCGACAGGGTTGCGCAGGTCGAGCGTGCAGATCACCGTCTCGGGCACGACATTCACATTGCCCGGCTCGACCCGGATGACGCCCATATTCGCAAGCTGCCCCTCGATGCGCTGGGTGACCTCATGCGCAAAGAGATTGACGCGCGCGGCGGCGAGCCCGGCATCTTTCCGATACTTCATTGGCGTCGTGCCGCCATGGTTCGGCTGGCCAGTGAAGGTGAATTCGAGCCAGGTGATCGCCTGCACGCCCGTCACCGCGCCGATGCCAAAGCCTTCTTGCTCCAGCACCGGCCCCTGCTCGATATGCAGTTCGAAATAGGCCCTGGCCTTCAGGAATCCCGGCTTTTCTGCGCCTTTGTAGCCGATCTTCTCAAGCTCCTCACCCAGCACGAAACCCTCGGCATCGCGCTCGGCATAGACTTGCTCCGGGCTCTTCGCACCGGCCCAGACCACCGAACCCAGCATATCCGGGTGGAAGCGCGCGCCCTCCTCATTGGTGAAGGCGATCAGCGCGAGATCACGCTTCGGCGTGAGGCCGAGATCGCGCAGGGTCGCCATAAGTTCGAGTCCGGCGATCACGCCCAAAGCGCCATCATAACGACCGCCGGTGCCGACCGTATCGATATGTGATCCTACGATGACCGCCGGGCCTTCCTCCTGACCCTTCAAAATGCCGACGATGTTGCCGACCGCATCCACACGGACATCCAGCTTGAGATCGCGCATGCGCGCCGCGAGCCAGTTCCGGCCGAGGCGATCTTCATCTGTCAGCGCCATCCGACGGCACCCGCCCTCGGGCGTCGCACCGATGGAGCCGAGGTCCATCAGGGTGGAAAAAAGGCGCGGACCGTTAATGCGGATATTGCTGGCCATGGTTTACTCCCGCAATCCCGCAGCATAGCCGAAGGCGATGGCCGGCTGGGCCGCCGTTTCCACCCACACGGCCTTGGCCTGCGTGTATTCCTGCAGGGCATCGAGCCCGCTCGAACGGCCATGCCCGCTCATTCCAAAACCTCCGAACGGCACGGACACGTGGATCGTCTTGTAGGAATTGACCCAGAACGTGCCGGCACGCACGCCTGCCGCCACGCGATGGGCGCGCCCGACATCCCCCGTCCAGACCGCACCCGCGAGACCAAAGGCCGTGGCATTCGCCAGCGCGATGGCCTCTTCCTCGTCATCGAAGGGGATGGCGGTCAGCACGGGGCCGAACACCTCCTCCTGCGCGAGGCTCGCGGCGTTGGAGAGTCCCGCGACCAGCGTGGGAGCCACGAAATAGCCATGGCCATCTTGAGCGCCGCCCGTGATGAGCTGGCCGCCTTCCTTCACGCCCGCCGCGATGAGATCCTTCACGCGGGCGAATTGCCTGGCATTGTTGATAGGGCCGATCTCGGTCGCGGGATCGAGCGGATCGCCCAGCTTCAGCTTCTTCGCGCCCTCGGCGATGCGCGCGACAAGCTCATCATGCACCTTGCGATGGACGAGAAGGCGCGAACCCGCGACGCAGCTCTGCCCGGCGCCGGAGAAAATCGCGGCCTGCGCGCCAATCGCCGCGCGGGCGAGATCCGAATCCGGGAAGACGATGTTGGCGCTCTTGCCGCCGAGTTCAAGCACGGCAGGGATGAGCCGCTTCGCGGCGGCCTCGGCGATCTTCCGGCCTGTCGGCACGGAGCCGACGAACACAACCTTCTCGACTACAGGCGAATCCAGCGCGGCCTGCCCCGTCGTGTGGCCATAGCCCGCGAGCACGTTCACCACGCCCGCCGGCAGGCCCGCCGCCTCGGCGATGCCCGCGAGTACCAGCGACGTGATCGGCGTGAGTTCGGAGGGCTTCAGAACCACGGCATTGCCCGTGGCGATGGCCGGAGCGATCTGCCATCCTGCCGTGAAGATCGGCGCGTTCCAAGGGGTGATCTGCAGCACCACGCCAAAGGGCTCGCGGCGGGTATAAACGAGATGCGAGGTCGGGACCGGGATGACCTCGCCACTGAGCTTGTCGCACCAGCCGCCATAATACTCAAACATCTCGGCGACCTTGGCGACCTCGACGCGCGCATCGCGGATGGGCTTGCCGGCCGCGAGACTTTCCAGCTTCGCCAGCGCTTCCGCGTGCGCCCTCACCTGCCGGCCGATCTCCTGCATGATCCGCCCGCGCTGCGCCGGGTTCACGGCTGACCACGCCCGAAATCCGGCGCGCGCCGCTTCCGTCGCCTGCCGCGCGACGCTCGCGCCGGCATCGGGATAGGTCAGGAGCGTTTGCCCGTTAGCGGGGTTGGTAATGGTGATGGCCTCGCCTTCGCCCGCCACCATCTCCCCGCCGATCCGCGAGCCGATCGCCGGCAGGAATGCGCCGAGCGGTTCAAGACAGGCGGCGAGAGCAGGGTGAAGGGTCATGCGCCTTGTCCCTCGCCGCGCAGTTCAACAATCCGGTTGAAATCCTCACCATCCGGCAGGCTCGCGACACTCGCGGCCCAGATGCCGGCAACCGCTTTTGCCAGCGGCGGGGCGATCTCGAGTTCGTCCATCAGTTGAGCCGCGAGGCGAATATCCTTGCGCATCAGCCCCATGGTGAAGCCGGAATTGAAGGCGCCATTGGCGATCCAGTTCGGCAGGTTCACCTCGCTGACGCCGGAGCGACCGGAGCCAGCATTGATGCCGGAGAACACCGTCTGGACATCAAGACCCGCCTCCTCAATCAGGCCCATCGCCTCGCCGAGCAGCACGAGATTGGCCCCACAGAGCAGATTGTTCACGAGCTTCGTGACATGCCCGGCCCCGCTGGGGCCGACATGCACACGCTTTGCGCTCATCGCTTCGAGCAGTGGCATCGCGCGGGCGAGATCTGCCGCCTCGCCACCGATCACCATGGTCATGGTGCCGGACAGCGCGCCTTTCGGGCCACCGGAGACCGGCGCATCGATCATGGCGAACCCCGCCGCGCGCAGCTTCCCCGCGAGGTCGCGTGTCACGCCGGGTTCGGAAGTGGTGGTGTCGATGATGAGCGTGCCGGGCGCAGCATGGGCGAGAATACCCTCGCTTCCCTCGATCACCGCGCGCACAGCGGCGGCATGGGGCAGCGAGAGGATGATGATGTCGCAGGCACGGATGAGTGCGGGCAGAGTTTCGGCAATCGCGATTGCCTCGGCGGCGCGCGAGGCGCGGGTATCAGCGGAAAGGTCGAAGCCCAGAACGGCGTGGCCGTTGCGCAGCAGCGAGAGCGCCATGCCCCGCCCCATATTGCCCAATCCGATCAAACCTGCAGGCATGAACAGCGGCACTCCCCTTATCCCGCAAGCAGGCTATTCGGCCAAAGCGGGCTCTGCAAAGGCATCTCGCCATCCGTTACCGTTGACTCCTGAGCAACGGTCGTTCCAGTCTTGGGGCGGAGGGCCTATGGCAGACCGGCTGGATGATCATCACCTGCGATATCTCGTGGAGGCCGTGCGCAGCGGCTCCGTGCGTGCGGCAGCCGACGTGTTGGGCGTGAACCCCTCCGTCGTCAGCCGCCAGATCGCGGAACTCGAAAGCGAACTCGGCATCCCCCTGCTGGAGCGCCTGCCGCGCGGCGTGCGGGCTACGGAAGCGGGCGAATTCCTCGCGACACATTTCCGCCAACAGATGACCGAGCGCAGCGATGCCCTCGCCCGCATCCGGGAGATGCGCGGGCTGATGCGCGGGCATATCTCGATCATCATCGGGGGCGGGTTCGTGTCGGATATCATTTCGGGGCCACTTACGCGGTTCTGGGAGCGGCATCCGCGCATCACCATGACGGTGGAGATCGGCGGGGCGGACGAGATCACCCGTGCTGTGGCGGAGGATCGCTTCCATCTCGGGATGGGGTTCAACGTGCCGCCGCATCCGCAGGTGCGCGTGGTGGAGGCAGCCACGCAACCTCTGGCGCTGATCGTGCGGCCAGACCACGAGCTTGCGCGGCGACAGGAGCCGATTTCGCTGAAGGAAATCGCGCAATATCCACTTGCACTTTTGCCGGTCGGAACCGGTGCGCGGCAGCGCATTGCCCTGGCGGAGCAGGCCGAGGGCCTCGTGCTCAGCCCCCGGCTCAACACGAGTTCACTGGAAATGCTGCGGCAATTCGTGCGCGACGGCCATGGCCTCACCTTCCTGCCGGCTTTCGCGATCAACGCGGAAATCGCCGCGGGAACGCTTGTGGCCCTGCCGGTGGAGAGCGATATTCTCGCGAGCACCCAATCGCAGGTGATCACGCGGCTGGGGCGCGCGCTTCCGGCGGCTGCCGTGGAACTGCTGCGCTTCCTTGTGCGCGAAATGCGGGCCTTCCGGCGCTGAGGCGCGGATCGGCTCCGCGCGACAATCGCAGTTGCGCAGGAACGCGGCCTGCCCGACAACGGCAGCCCGAGGCGCAACGCATAACCCGAGAGCAGCAAGGCCCATGCCCATCATCTCCTACCTCACCACCATCCGCTTCGATTTCGGCGCGATTGCGGGCCTTCCCGATGACATCGCCGCCTGCGGGATGACGAACCCGCTGCTGGTGACAGACAAGGGCGTGGTGAATGCAGGAATTTCCGCGCGCATCACCGCCTTGATGCCCAAAGGCGCGGACACGCCCGTCTTCGCCGAGACGCCTTCAAACCCGACCGAGGAAGCAACCGACCTCGCCGTAGCGCAATACAAGGCGCAGGGATGCGATGGCATCGTGGCGCTCGGCGGGGGCTCGCCGATGGATCTCGCGAAGGCGGCTGCCGTGCTCGCGACCCATGGGGGCGTGCTGCGCGATTACGCCTTCATTTATGGCGGCGCACCGAAGATCACCGCGAAGATCGCGCCGGTCATCGCCATTCCCACCACATCCGGCACGGGCTCGGAAGTCGGGCGCGGCGCGGTGATGAGCTTCCGCGATGGCCGGAAACTCACGGTGATCTCGCCGCTGCTGCTGCCGAAGCGCGCGGTCTGCGATCCGGAACTCACGATGGGCCTACCGCCCATGCTTACCGCCGCCACCGGCATGGATGCGCTGACCCATGGCATAGAGTGCTTCATCTCCAATGTCGAGAATCCGCCTGCCGGCGCCATCGCGCTCGAATGCGCACGCCTGGCCGCGCGTTCGCTGGAAACCGCCGTGGTGGATGGCACCGACCGCAAGGCGCGCTACAACATGATGATGGCCTCGATGATGGGTGCCATGGCGTTCCAGAAAGGCCTCGGCGCGGTGCATTCGCTGGCCCATACACTGGGTGGCCTGAAGGAAGTGCACCTGCACCACGGCACGCTCAACGCGGTGCTGCTTCCGGCCGTGTTGCGCTTCAATGCCGGCATCCGGCAGGCGGAATATGCCCGCCTCGCGCAGGAGATGGCCGTGCCAGAGGGGCAGACGCTGGACCGCTTCATTGAAGGGCTCAACCAGCGCATCGGCATGCCCGCGAACCTGCGCGAGATGGGCGTGAAGCGCGAATGGTTTGCTTCCGTTTCCGAACTCGCGCTGGAGGACCATTGCACGCAGACGAATGCGCGCACGCCCACGGCGGCGGATTACCGGGCAATCCTTGAAGAGGCGTTCTGAGCGCCTCAGGCGTCGAAGCGGGGCCGGGCTGGAAGCGGAGCCTCGCTGGCATCGTCCGGATAGCCGAGATGCGCCAGAAGGGCCGAGAGGGCATGGGGGGTGGCGTCGAGCGCCACTTCGTGCCCGCCCTCGCCCGCAAAAGCGCGCCAGCTCTCGATGTTGCGCCAGGGCACGGCAATCACCAGCGCACTCCCGCTTTCGATGACCTTGCCGATCAGCTCCCGGAAGCCGCCTCCCTCCGCTTCGGATTTCCCGAACTTGTTGAGAATGACCACATCCGGATTGTTCGCCAGCGATTGCTCCACGAGCATGCTCGCCGAGAGCAATTGTCCGAGATCGAGCATGCAGCCCCGCGCCTGCGGACCGCGATCCTGCGAGATCGCGACATGCGTGCCGCTGCCGAGATCCTCGAGAACCATATCGCAGCGGGAACGGCCGGGGCGCGGGGCGTTGTGCTGCACGAGGCCCGCGAGTGCCACATCCCGTTCCATCAGGGCCATGGCGAGTTGTGCCAGCACACCATCCGCGGCGTTGGCATCGGTATAGACGAGCGCGAGAACGGAAGGTTCCCGCGCAGCTTTCGGGTCGCTCATGACGGGCACTCCGGACGGGTGGGAAGGGATGGGCAGTTGCAGGCACAACTCGCCTCGGCAAGAAGCGCCTCGAAGGCCGAAAAGGCATGGCGGCGCACGCCGCTCACCGGTTCGATCTCGGTCAGCACGCGAACATCGATGGACGGCAGGGCGTCCCGCTCCTCAACCGAGGAGAGATGCGGGCCGAGATCCCGCAGCAGGCCATCATGGATGCCGTAGATCCAGCCATGCAGGTGCAGTTCCTGCCCGCGCCGCCAGGCATTCTCGACCAGCGGGGTGGCCGCCAGACGGCGCACCTGCATCTCGATATTGATCTCGCAGAGCCGGTCGAGACGCTCATCCTGCCGCGCCATCCGGTGGAAATGCTGGTGATGCTTGCGGTAGAGCATCGTGAGCGGCTGGAGCCAGTGATCGAGCATCGCGCCGCGCTCCTCGATCATCGCGCGGTGAACACCGCCGCAGCCATAATGCCCGCAGACGATGACATGCCGCACCTTGAGATGCTCGATCGCGAATTCCAGCACGGACAGGATGTTGAGGTCGCTCGTGTGCACGATGTTCGCAATGTTCCGATGCACGAAGACCGCGCCGGGATCGAGGCCCAGCACATCGTTCGCGGTCACGCGGCTGTCGGAGCAGCCGATCCAGAGATATTCGGGCGATTGCTGCTCGGCCATGCGCCGGAAGAAATCGGGGTCGGCGCGGGTCTTGCCATCGACCCAGGCGACGTTCCGGTCGAACAGATGCTCAAGTGTGGAGGACATGCGAGGCCTCCCGCCTTGCCTTCATGGCGAGGGATAGGGCATTGAGATCGGGTTTGCGCAGGCGCACGCCGGCAATCGCCAGCACCACGGCGTTCTCGATCGCGAGGTGATGGGCTTCCGCGGCGGCATAGCCCAGCATGGCCTCGCAGGTCGCGGGTGCCAGTGGCACATGGGCCCGCCGTTTCGCTAGCCCCGCGGCCAGTGCCGCGATGATTGTTCCCACGAGAACAGCATCCTGCGCATGCTCCGTGTTCAGGCGGCCCAGCACCTCATCGAGGCCATCTTCCGGCAGCGCGCTGCGGCGAAGCGAGGGGAACAGGTTCACCTTTTCATCCGCCCAGTGCAGCGGCAGCTCGAAAGCGAGGAAATCGAAAATCCGCTTTGCCTTGTCGGAGGGGATCGACCCGCTCATCGCGGCCTGGCGCAATTCGGCCAGATAGCTCCGGTGGCGATGATGCTCCGCCAGAAGGTAATCCAGCGGACGCTCCAGCAACGCCATCGGGAGCATGGGCGGCAGGGGGCCGAGCATTCTCGCCGGCTCCGGTTGTTTTTTCGCCGGTCGGCTAGCGCGCGGTCTGGCCATGGCCGTGACCTCCGCCACAGGAGCAGGCATGGGCTCCCGCGGGTTCCGCGATGCGTTCATCCCGGTCGCGCTTCAGCGCCCATTGCAGGGTCTGGCGCAGGAAATCCTCCGCAGGCTTGTCGCTGCGTTCGAGCTTGCCCATCACGGCCAGCCAATCCTCGTTGCCCGCCATGCGCGCGAAGCGGCGCACGGCACCCGCGACATATTCGCCGCGCGCTTCCTCATGGGCGCGGCTTTCCTCCTCGACCGCGGCGATCAGCACGAGATCGCCGAGCCCCAGCAGCGCCTCATCGGCCTGGGCGTCATCGGAAAGGTTCCGGAGAATGTGACTGAGCATCATGCTTGCACCTCACTGGACGAGCGGCGTTGCGGAGGTTTCGAAGGCCACACCTTCGATCCGGGCCTTGCCGGCGAGATGCTGGATGTAATGGCGCTCCGCCATCATCCGCGCGCGGGCTTCGAGAAAACTCGCGATCCGCGCGCGGACATGCTCGAACGGCAGCAGCGTGCCGCTGATCCGCTGATGCACCGTCACGAGATGGAACCCGTAGCGGGTCTCGATCATCGTGACATGCCCTGCCCCGACCGGAAGATCCGGCAGGGCAGCCTCGAATTCCGGCACGGTCTGCCCGGTTGCGATCTGGCCAAGCTGACCACCGACCGTGCGGGAGGGGCAATCGGAATGCGCCTCGGCTAAGCCTGCGAACAGGCCTGGATTGGCCTGCAGATCCACGAGCAGGGATTCCGCCTTCTGCCGGGCCAAGGCCTGGCTTTCCGGCAGGGCATCGCGCAGGCCGATCAGGATATGTGAGACCGCGAACAGATCCGGCGACGTGAAGGATGTCCGGTTGTTCTCATAGAAGCGGCGCAGCTCCGCCTCTTCGGCCAATGGTGCAGCCACGACCTGTTCGAGCAGGCCGCGGATCTGCGCTTCCTCATCGGTTTCACGGCGGCCCTCTTCATCCTGCAAGGGCTGGGGCGTCACAGCGAGGCGGCGCGCTTCCTGAAGCAGAAGCTCGCGCACCACGAGGGCGCGGGCCGCGGCCTGCCAGGCCTCGATCGGTTTCGAGGCCGGGTGGTTCTGGGTTTCCCGGGCAATGGCTTCGCGGGAGATCGCCACGCCATTCACGCTGACAGCGCGGGGCTTGATCGCGATCTGCGGCTTCACCGAACAGCCGCTGGTCGAGGTATCATGAACCGTGGTCATGGCCGTCACTCCGCCGGATGCGTCGGGCCAAGGGCCCGGCGGGTGCGCACGACCTGATAGCCCTTGCGGCCGAGATACCAGACGGGCGCGGACCAGATATGCACGAGGCGCGAGAACGGGAAGACGAGGAAAATCGTCATGCCCAGAACGAGATGCACGAGATAAGGCCAATCGAGGCCCTGCAGCGTCTTCGCATCCACGGGCTGGAGCGTGAGGATGCCTTGCGCCCAGTGCGAGAGCGTGACCATCACCGACCCATCGGAATGCGAGAGGCTGAAGGGCAACGTCGCGAGGCCCAGGCTCAGTTGCACCCAGAGCACGAAGAGCACCGCGAGATCCATCACGGTCGAGGTCTGGCGGATGCGTGCATCAAAGAGCCGACGATGCAGCAGCAGGCTGAGACCGATGAAGCATATGGTGCCCGCAATGCCGCCAGCGATGATCGCTACAAACTGCTTTTGCTCCACGGTGAGCACGAGGGTGTAGATCACCTTCGGCGTGAGAAGGCCCACCGTGTGGCCCATGAGCAGGAACAGAATGCCGAAATGGAAAAGGTTCGAGCCCCATTGCAGCTGCTTCTTGCGCAGGATCTGGCTTGATCCGGCGCGCCAGGTATAGGGCTCGCGATCAAACCGGATCAGCGACCCTACAAGGAAGGTCGTGAGGCAGAGATAGGGATACCAGACGAAGAGGATGTGGAAGATCTGGTCGCGCATGGCTTGCTCCTCGGGTTTCAGGTGCGGGGCGCGGAGGGGGACGAGATGACGGTGCGGGGCCCGCTGCCTGGCACCGGCTCCAGGCCGGGCGCGGGGCGGCGAGCCTGCCGTAGCTTCGCGGCGAGGCTGTCGATGCCGCAATCCTCGGAAGCGGCACCGGGGCCGAAGAGCACTTCCTCTTCCTCCCAGGCGGCATCGAGGGCCGCGAGATCATCCGGCTCGGGATCGGGCTCCGCGAGAAGACGCGCGAGCGTCTCCTTGTCGGGCTTCGCCTTCGCCAGCGCGAGCAGGCTCGCGAACACCACCGCATAGGGCGAGGCGCGCTTGGCGAGCCGCTCGCCGAGGGCCGCGAAGACATGGGCCGGCTGGCCGATGAGTTCGATGGCCTCGGCCGGCTGGCGAGTCGCGGCATATTCGAGGAAAAGCGGCACGAAATCCGGCAGTTCCTTGGTGGTGGGCGTGAAGCCGCCCTCCTCGTAGACGCGGATGAGATCCACCATCGCCTGCCCTCGATCCCGGCTTTCGCCGTGGACGTGTTCGAAGAGATGCAGCGAGAGTGCGCGCGTGCGATCGAAGAGCAGGATGAACCTTTCCTGCGCCTCGATGAGATCGCCATGCGCGAGATCATCGAGCAGCGCCTGCAAACCGGCGCGTTCCTTCGCCGGCAGAAGCTTCTCGTGATCGAGCACGGAGGCGAGTTCACCCATAGCGGCGATGAGTTCAGCCGAGGGATAGGTGAGCAGGGCGGAGAGAACTTTCAGCGTTTTCATCTCAGTAGGCTCCCACTTTCGGCTTGTCGTTCTTCAGCTTGATGCCGCCGAAGAGGTTCACCTTGTCGTCGCTGGGCATGCAGCCATCCCCGAAGGAGAAGCCGCACTGGCCGCGCAGCTCATAGGCATCCTCGGTGACTTCGCGATGGGTGGTGGGGATGACGAAACGATCCTCGTAATTGGCGATGGCCATGACGTGATACATCGCCTCGATCTGCGCGCCGGTGAGGCCGACGCGGGCGGCCACGGCTTCGTCGATCACGCCATCCACCGTTTTCGCCCGCATATAGGCTCGCATGGCGAGCATGCGCTCAAGGCCGAGCGCCACGGGCTTCTCGTCACCTGCGGTGAGGAGGTTCGCGAGATATTTCAGCGGAATGCGGAGCGACTTCACATCCGGCATGCCACCATCGATGCCCATCTTGCCGGCCTGCGCGGCGGCGGTAATGGGCGAAAGCGGCGGCACATACCAGACCATCGGCAAGGTGCGGTATTCCGGGTGGAGCGGGAACGCGACCTTCCATTCCATCGCCATCTTCCAGATCGGCGATTGCCGGGCCGCTTCCAGCCAGTTCTCGGCGATGCCATCACGCCGCGCCTGCTCGATCACCTTCGGATCGTTGGGATCGAGGAACACGCTCATCTGCGCGTCGTAGAGGTTCTGCTCGGACGCGACGCTCGCGGCTTCCTCGATGCGGTCGGCATCGTAGAGCATCACGCCGAGATAGCGGATGCGGCCCACGCATGTTTCCGAGCACACCGTGGGCTGTCCCGCCTCGATGCGCGGATAGCAGAAGATGCACTTCTCGCTCTTCCCGCTCGACCAGTTGAAATAGATCTTCTTGTAGGGGCAGCCGGAGACGCACATGCGCCAGCCGCGGCACTTGTCCTGGTCGATCAGGACGATGCCATCCTCCTCCCGCTTGTAGATCGCGCCCGAGGGGCATGCGGCAGCGCAGGCGGGGTTGAGGCAATGCTCGCAGAGCCTCGGCAGATACATCATGAAGGTGTTTTCGAACTGCCCGTAGATCTCCTTCTGCACGCCCTCAAAATTCACGTCCTTCGAGCGCTTAGCGAATTCGCCGCCGAGGATTTCCTCCCAGTTCGGCCCCCAGTTGATCTTCTCCATCCGCTCGCCGGTGATGAGCGAGCGCGGGCGCGCCGTGGGGAACGCCTCGAGTTCGGGCGCCTTCTGCAGGTGCTCGTAATCGAAGGTGAAGGGCTCGTAGTAATCGTCGATTTCCGGCATGTCGGGGTTGGCGAAGATATTCGCCAGGACCCGCCATTTGCCGCCGATTTTCGGCTCGATCTTGCCGTTCTTCTTGCGGGTCCAGCCGCCTTTCCAGCGCTTCTGGTTTTCCCAATCCTTGGGGTAGCCGATTCCCGGCTTGGTCTCCACGTTGTTGAACCAAGCGTATTCCATGCCCTCCCGGTTGGTCCAGACGTTCTTGCATGTCACCGAGCAGGTGTGACAGCCGATGCACTTGTCGAGGTTGAGCACCATCGCGATCTGCGCGCGGATTTTCATGGTTCCGTCTCCTTATTCGGCTGCGGTGGCGGTCTGGTCGCGATGGGGACGCTCCAGCCAGTCGACATTCTTCAGTTTGCGGATGACCACGAACTCGTCGCGATTAGTGCCAATCGTGCCGTAATAGTTGAAATCATAGGCATATTGGACGTATCCGCCGATCATGTGGGTCGGCTTCAGCACCGCGCGCGTCACCGAGTTGTGGATGCCGCCGCGGTTGCCGGTCATCTCCGAACCCGGCACGTTCACGATCTTCTCCTGCGCGTGGTACATGAACAGCGTGCCGTTCTTCATGCGCTGGGAGACGACGGCGCGGGCCACGAGTGCGCCGTTGCTGTTGAACGCCTCGACCCAGTCATTGTCGACGATGCCGGCGGCCCTGGCGTCATCCTCCGACAGCCAGACAATCGGCCCACCACGCGAGAGCGTAAGCATCAGCAAATTGTCGGTGTAGGTGGAGTGGATGCCCCATTTCTGGTGGGGCGTGATGAAGTTGAGGACGATCTGCTTTTCGCCGTTGGGCTTCAGGTCGATCACGGGCGCGATGGTGCGCAGGTCGACCGGCGGGCGATAGACGCAGAGCGACGCGCCGAAGGCCCGCATCCAGAGGTGATCCTGGTAGAGCTGCTGGCGGCCGGTCAGCGTGCGCCAAGGGATCAGCTCATGCACGTTGGTGTAGCCGGCGTTGTAGCAGACCTTCTCGCTCTCCAGACCCGACCAGGTCGGCGCAGAGATGATCTTGCGCGGCTGCGCGACCACATCGCGGAAACGGATCTTCTCGTCTTCCTTGGGCAAGGCGAGATGGGTGTGCTCGCGCCCGGTCGTCTTCTCGAGCGCGGCCCAGGCCTTGACCGCGACTTCGCCATTGGTCTCCGGCGCCATCATCAGAATCATCTCGGTGGCGTCGATGTCCGTGACGATTTTCGCGAGACCCTTGTTAGCGCCCTCCGCATGGACGCCGTTGAGCTCCTTGAGGTGCTGGATTTCGTGGCCGGTCTTCCAGGCCATGCCCTTGATGCCGTTGCCAAGCTTGTCCATCAGCGGGCCGATGGCGGTGAAGCGCTCGTAGATGTGCGGGTAATCGCGCTCCACCAGCGTGACCGTTGGCATGGTCTTGCCGGGGATCGGTTCGCAC
>JALOTF010000145.1 GCA_025458025.1 Beijerinckiaceae bacterium
CCTCACGGTGGCCGATAACGGTCGCGGCATCCCGGTGGATGCGCATCCGAAATTCCCCGGCAAGTCCTCGCTGGAAATCGTGATGTGCACGCTGCATGCGGGCGGCAAGTTCGATGGCAAGGCCTATGAAACCTCCGGCGGCCTGCATGGCGTGGGTGTTTCGGTGGTCAATGCGCTGTCGGAACTCGTGGAAGTCGAGGTCGCGCGCGAACAGCAGCTTTATCGCATGCGCTTTTCACGCGGCGTGCCGCTGGGCCCGCTGGAGCATCTCGGCGCCACGCGCAACCGGCGCGGCACCACGGTGCGCTTCAAGCCCGATGCCGAGATCTTCAAATCCGGCTCCACCTTCTCGCCTGGCCGCCTTTTCAAGATGGCCCGCTCGAAGGCCTATCTCTATCGCGGCGTGGAAATCCGCTGGTCCTGCGATCCTGCGCTGGTCACTGGCACGGAAACGCCGGATCGCGCGGTTCTGCGCTTCCCTGGCGGCCTCTCGGATTATCTCGCGCGCGAGATCGAGGGCAAGCCGCTCGTCGTCGAGGAGATGTTCGCGGGCAAGCTCGACAAGCAGGGCCACGGCGCCTGCGAATGGGCGCTCTCGTGGTTCCAGCACGATGATGGCTTCGTCTCGTCCTACTGCAACACCGTGCCCACGCCCGATGGCGGCACGCATGAGGCCGGTTTGCGCGTGGCCCTGCTGCGCGCGCTGAAGGACCATGCCGAGCGCATCGGGCAGACGAAGCGCGCCGCTGCCATCACCTCGGATGATGTGATGACCGGCGCTGCCGTGATGCTCTCCGTCTTCATCCGCGAACCGGAATTCGTGGGCCAGACCAAGGACAAGCTGGCGACCCCCGAAGCCTCGCGCATCGTCGATGCCGCGATCCGCGACGCGTTCGACCACTGGCTCGCCGGCAACCCGAACAACGCCAATCGCCTGCTCGATTTCGTCATCGAGCGCGCAGAAGATCGCCTCCGCCGCCGCGCCGAGAAGGATGTCGCACGCAAAACCCCGGTGCGGAAACTGCGCCTACCCGGCAAGCTCGCGGATTGCACGCTTTCCGCCGCGCAAGGCTCGGAACTCTTCATCGTCGAGGGTGACTCGGCGGGTGGCTCCGCGAAACAGGCGCGTGATCGCGCCTCGCAGGCCGTTTTGCCCCTGCGCGGCAAGATCCTGAACGTCGCGAATGCCGGCAAGGACAAACTTCAGTCGAACCAGCAGATCGGCGATCTCCTGCTGGCACTGGGCTGCGGCACGGGCTCTCAATATCGCGAGGATGACCTGCGCTACGGCAAGATCATCATCATGACGGACGCGGATGTGGACGGGGCGCATATCGCATCGCTCCTGATCACTTTCTTCTACCGGCAGATGCCCAAGCTCATCGAGAACGGGCATCTCTTCCTCGCGGTGCCGCCGCTCTATCGCATCACGCATGGCGGCAAGACCGTCTATGCGCGCGACGATGCCCACAAGGAGGAGCTGCTGACGCGCGACTTCAAGGGCAAGAAGCCGGAGGTCGGACGCTTCAAGGGTCTGGGCGAGATGATGGCCCACCAACTGAAGGAAACGACCATGGACCCGAAGAAGCGCACGCTTCTGCGTGTGGTCGTGCCGGCGGAGACCAAGGCCGCCACGGATGATTCCGTCGAGCGTCTCATGGGCAACAAGCCCGAGGCCCGCTTCGCCTTCATCCAGGAGCGCGCGGCCTTCGCCGAGGATCTGGTCGATCTCTAATCTGCACAATATATGGGCAGAATACGCCCGCTGATTGCACCAGCCGGAACATTGTGCTGCAAACTCCAAGAGTTGCAGGCTATTTCGTCGGCTGAATTTACAATTTCGACACCCAAAGTCCCTATGTTTTCCGGGTAAATCGCGACAATTGCGGTTTCCGCTGCAACGGATTGTTCAGACTTTCGGGACCTGGCATGGACAAGATTTCGAGCCGGCTGATCGCCGCCTTCATGCTGGTGTTCGCTCTCACCATGGGTGTTGCGGGCACAGCCTGGTATGCGCTCAACGAGAAAACCGACACGCTGGATCACATCTACAACAGCCAGGTCGTGCCACTGCGGAATCTCAAGGTCATCTCCGATCGCTATGCGGTGGATGTGGTCGATGCCGCGCACAAGGCGCGCAACGGCAATTTCAAGCCAGAGGAATCGCTCCGCGCGATGCGCACGGCCATTGCCGAAATCGACCAGCTCTGGCCGGCTTATGTGCAGAGCGCCCGCACGGATGACGAAAAGAAGCTGATCGGCGACACAGAGGCCAAGCTGATGCAGGCCCGCCGCGCGACCTTCGACCTCATCGGGCTCCTCGAAAAGGGCGATATCAAGGGTGTCGAGACGTACACGATCAAGGAGATGTATCCGGCGATTGATCCGGGCACCGAAAAGATCGGCGAGATCATCGAACACCTGCTGAGCCAGGCAAAGATCGAATACGAGCGCTCGGCCCTGACCGGTGCCAAGGCCAAGATGCTTCTGCTGGCCTTCATCGTCTGCTCGCTCGTCATCGGCATTTCCGCTGCCTATTATGTGGCCTTCGGCGTTGCCACCCCGCTGAACCAGTCGATCGCCTCGATGAAGGAACTCGCCTCCGGCAATCTGGATGCGACGATTGTCGGCACGGGTCGCAAGAACGAACTCGGCGACATGGCGCGGGCCATGCAGGCCTTCCGCGAGGGTGCGATCGAGCGTCGGGCCATGCGCATGCAAACCGAGGATGAGCAGCGTGCGCAGCTGGAGCGCGCCGCGGCCGTCGCCGCGAGCATCGAGGAATTCGAGCGCGCCGCCGCGAGCATCGTGCACTCCGTCACCCAGACCGCGACC
>JALOTF010000022.1 GCA_025458025.1 Beijerinckiaceae bacterium
TGGCTGATGGTGATGGCCGAACTGGAGAGCATCGGCTAGGCTCGCCCGACACTGCTGCGCGGGAATCTCCATGAGCCTCGATATCTGGTTGATCTATCTCGTCGCGGCCATCGGCCTCTCGCTCACGCCGGGGCCGAACGGGTTGCTCTCGCTCACCCATGGCGTGCAGCACGGCTTCCGCAAGACCATCGCCACGGTGATCGGCGGTGGCCTGGGCTTTCTCGTGCTGATCGCTGCCTCGCTCGCGGGGCTCGGAGCGCTGCTGGCGGCGAGCGAGAAAGCTTTCACAATCGCGAAGTGGGTGGGCGCGGCCTATCTCGTCTATCTCGGCATCCGCCTGTGGCGCGCGCCGCCCATGCTGGTGCGTGCCGGTGACGGTGCCGGTGTTTCCACGGAAAGCCCGCTGGCGCTCTTTCGCGAAGGGTTTCTGGTAGCGACCTCCAACCCCAAGGCCTTGATTTTCTTCGCGGCGTTCCTGCCGCAATTCATGGTGCCCGGCGTGGGTTTCCTCACGCATCTCGCGATTTTCGGCGGCACCTTCGTGATCGTGGAAATCGCATACGAGCTGATGCTCGCCTTCGCCGCGCAGAAGATTGCGCCCTGGCTCAGCCGCCATGCCCGCACCTTCAACCGCATCACCGGCGGCATGTTCGTGGGAATCGGCGCGGCCTTGGCGACCGCGCAGAGGTAGGCATTACCCCGCCTTCTTCACCCAACGTCCGCCATCCTGCTGCCAATAGGTGGCGGGGTGGCCGAGGCCCTTCACGGTTTTCCACGCGCTACGCGCTTCATCCACGGCCTCGGGATCATCGCCGTCGAACATCAGCACCACGCGCTCGACATCGTATTCCGCAGGCAGTTTCGCGCGATCCACGAGGAAAATTACGCCTGGCTCGTTCACGCGCGTATCCTTCGTGGTGAGCAGAATGGGCTGATGCTCCGGCTCGCCCTCTTCCTCGCGGCCATGCGGCAGGAAGCTCGCTTCCGAATAGGTCCAGAGCGCTTCATCGAGCACGGCGAGCCGCTCCTCGGAGCCCGCGCGGACAACCGCGTTCCAGCCGCGTTCGAGCGACTTTTCAAGCAGTTGCGGCAGCGCCTGTTCAAGGCGCTGGCCGACGAGGTGGTAGAACAGGACTTCGGTCATCGAGGTTGCGTCAACCCTCGTAGAAATCCGCCACGAGGCGATCGAGCAAACGCACACCGAAGCCCGACGACCAGCCTTTGTTGATATCCGTCTGCGGCGATCCCATCGCCGTTCCCGCGATATCGAGATGCGCCCAGGGGCAGCCATCCACGTAGCGCTGCAGGAACTGCGCCGCCGTGATGGACCCGCCGAAGCGGCCGCCGGTGTTCTTCATGTCGGCGACCTTCGAGTCGATCTGCTTGTCGTATTCCGGGCCGAGCGGCATGCGCCACAGCTTCTCGCCCGTGGCGCGACCGGATTTCGCGAGGCGCTCCGCCAGCTCGTCGTTGTTGGAGAACAGGCCCGCATATTCCTGCCCGAGCGCCACCATGATGGCCCCGGTGAGGGTCGCGAGGTTCACCATGAAGCCGGGATTGTATTTCTGCTTCACGTGCCAGAGCACATCCGCCAGCACGAGGCGCCCCTCGGCATCGGTGTTGATGATCTCGATCGTTTGGCCGGACATCGATTTTACGATGTCGCCCGGCCGCTGGGCGTTGCCGTCCGGCATGTTCTCGACGAGGCCAATCGCGCCGATGACATTCGCCTTGGCCTTGCGCGCCGCGAGCGTGTGCATGAGGCCGACGACGGCGGCAGCGCCAGCCATGTCGCCCTTCATGTCTTCCATGCCCGCTGCCGGTTTGATGGAGATGCCGCCGGTATCGAACACAACGCCCTTACCGATGAAGGCGATGGGCTGGGTTTTCTCGCTCTTGGCGCCCATCCATTTCATGATGACAAGGCGGCTCTCCTGCTCGGAGCCCTGCCCCACGCCGAGAAGCGCGCGCATGCCCAGCTTCTTCATGGCTTTTTCGTCAAGGATCTCGATCTCGACGCCGAGCTTCTCAAGCTTTTCGGCGCGCGAGGCGAATTCCACTGGCGTGAGAACATTCGGCGGCTCGTTCACGAGATCGCGGGCGAGCGCGACACCGTTATAGACAGCTTCGCGGGATTTCATCGCACGGCGCGCAGCGACGGGATCAGCCACATGCAGGAGGATCGAAGCGGGCGCGCCGTTATCCTCTTTCTTCTTGGTGAAATAGAGGTCGAATTTGTAGGCCGCGAGCTTCATGCCGAGCGCGAAATCGGCTGCCTCTTCCGGTGTGAAAGGCGCTTTCGGACCCACGAGAACGAGGCTCGCATTGCGGCCCTTGGGAAGCTTCGGGAAGGTCTGTCCACCGAGGCGCACGGCATTGGGGGCCGGGCTATCGTCGTCGCCATCAAGGCCGATCAGCACCACATGGGTCGCCTCGTTGCCGAAGCCGGGCTCTGCGGGGAGCGAAAGGCTCGAACCGCCCTTGCCCTTGAACTCCTCCGCTTTCATGGCCGCCGCGAGGCGCGTGGCCGGCGCTTCCCCGATCAGCACGGCGACATTCGCCGGAATGCCAGCCGAATCCGCAAAGAGGCCGAGCACGGGGCCTGCCGGCTTCTGGTCCATGGGAACAAAGGTGATGGTCGGGCTCTGGGCCATGAAATCCTCGTCTGATCTGCCGGTGGAGCGGCGCGGACGCGCTTTTCCCGCGTGATTCCCGGCGGATGGGGCAGCTTTGCAACGTGGAGCGGATCGAACCTTCCCGCAAGAGCCAGAAGGGTTTCCGCGAGGTTTTCTGCAACACACGAATGTGAAATGCGTACGAGCCCTCCCCCGAGCTTCGCTTGCCTTGCGAGCGCCGCGATTTCACGGCAGGACAGACAGCGTATGAGCATGATCGAACGATACATCCTGCGGATCGCGGCGGTGGCGTTTTTCGCCTGCCTTTTCGCGCTGACCGCGATCATCTGGCTCACGCAGGCGCTGCGCGAACTCAACCTCGTCACGGGCAAGGGCCAGACGATCCTGCTCTTCCTCGAAGTGACCATGCTCAGCGTGCCGGCTCTGGTGATGATCATCGCGCCTTTAGCGCTGTTCATCGCGATTCTTTACACGCTAAACCGGCTGAATTCCGACAGCGAACTCATTGTGATGAACGCTGCCGGCCTTTCGCCGATGATCATCCTGCGGCCCTTTGCGATTCTCACGCTGGTGGTGACGGTGATTGTCGGCTCGATCACGCTGTTCGCCATGCCCGAGAGCTTCCGGGCGCTTCGCACGATCATCACCAAGGTGCGGGCCGATGTGGTGACGCGCATCCTGCAGGAGGGGAAATTCATCGAACTCGATCGCGGCATCACCTTCCATTACCGCGAGCGCCTGCCCGGCGGCGCGATGGGTGGCGTGATGATCCACGATTCTCGCGACCCCAAGCTCGCGGCAGCCTATCTCGCCGAGCGCGGGCAGGTTCTGGAGGTCGAGGGCGCGACCTATCTCGTGCTCGAAAAGGGCTCGATGCAGCGGCAGGAAAGCGGCGCGCGCGGCTCCACTCTCATCGCTTTCGAGCGCTACGTGTTCGATCTCGACCAGTTCGAGCAGGGGCGCGGGCCCATCCAGTTCAAGCCGCGCGAGCGACGCACGAGTGAATTGCTGACGCTTGATCGCAACGACGAATATGTGCGCTCGATTTATGGTCGTTTCCGATCCGAATTGCATGATCGGCTGACGAACCCGCTTTATCCGCTGGCGACGCTCGCCATTGCCTTCGCCGCACTCGGCAGTGCGCGCACCACGCGACAGGGGCGCGGCCAGGCGATCTTCGGCGCCGTGGTGGCCCTCGTCATCATGCGCATTGCGGGCTTTGCCGCGACAAGCTTCGCCGTGCGCAGCCCTGCTGGCGTGCCGCTGATGTATGCCGTTCCATTGCTGACGACCGGGATCGCCGGTTATCTCGCCTGGCGTTCCTTCTGGCCGCAACGGCGAAGCGTTTTCCCGGAATTCGATCTCCTGCGCCTCTGGGAGGCAGTGCTCCAGCGCCTGCCCTTCCGCCGGAGGGTTGCGGGATGATGATCGGCCGTACGCTGGGGCTTTATTTCGCCCAGCGCTTTCTCTCCGCCATGCTGATCGTGTTCCTCACGATCTTCGCACTGATCTACACGCTGGATTTCGTGGAGCTGATGCGCCGCGCGGGCGATGCCGTGGGGGCCAGCACCGGCACCATGGCGAAGCTTGCGCTCTTCCGCACTCCGGCCACGGCCGAGCAGGTCATTCCCTTCGGTATGCTGTTCGGGGCGATGGCGAGCTTTATTGCGCTGTCGCGTAAGCTGGAACTCGTGGTAGCGCGCGCGGCGGGCTATTCCGCCTGGCAGTTCCTCGCGCCGGCGCTCATCCTCGCGCTTGTGACCGGCACGCTGGTGGTGACGGTCTACAATCCCATCGCGACGAAATTCAAGGACCGGGCGAACACGCTGGAGGCGCATATCTTCCGGCGCGGCGGGGCCACGCTCGGCAAGGTGATCTGGCTGCGCCAGCGCTCGGTGGATGGCGAGGCGATCATCCGCGCGACCGCGCTCGATTCCGCCAACGATACCCTTCGCGGTGTGCAGTTCTTTGTGATGGACGAGCGCGGGCAGTTCGTGGAGCGTGTGGAAGCGCCGGTGGCCCGCCTTCGGGCCGGATACTGGCGTCTGGAACAGGCGCGCGTGGTCTCGGAGGACCATGAGCCGGAGAACTACGCGGTCTATGTGATCGCGACGAATCTCACGCCGGAGGAGATGCGTTCGGCGCTCGGCCCCGGGCAGGCTGTTTCCTTCTGGTCACTCCCCGGCATCATCGAACGGCTGGAGCTTGCAGGGCTCGACACGACGCGGTATCGCCTCATCTATCAATCGTTATGGGCGCGACCGGCCCTGCTGGTGGCGATGGTTCTTGTTGCCGCTTGTTTTTCTTTAAAATTTTTGCGTTCTGGTGGTCTGGCAACAATGGTGCTTGGTGGAGTGACGGCGGGTTTTGGCCTCTATTTCGCGACGGAAGTCGCTGAAGACCTGGGAAATGCCGGCGTTGTCTCCGCAGCGCTCGCAGCCTGGGCTGCCCCGCTTTTTGCCTCAGCCATGAGCATTCTCGTGCTTCTGAACAAGGAAGACGGGTGATGCGGCTCGATTCTTCGAAGAATCGCACGGTTTGGTTAACGCTCCGCAAACTCGGTTTTGCGGCGCTCGCAGGCGTGTCCCTGCTTGCGCTGGAGGCCGCGTCGAATGGCCTTTCCGCGCAGACCCTGAACGATCGACTCGCGCGCGCCAGCGCCTCGGGCGAACGGTCGCGCATGCTCGTGGATGCGAAGGAAATCATCTATGACCGCGATCGGGATCGCGTCACCGCCAATGGCGATGTGCAGATCTACTATCAGGGCAAGGTGCTCGAAGCCGACCGGGTGATCTACGATCGCAAGACCAAGCGCGTCTATGCCGAGGGCAATGCGCGCATGACCGACTCGGACGGCACCAGGTCCTTCGGCACGCGCTTCGACCTGACGGATGATTTCCGCGATGGCTTCATCGACAGCCTGCGCGTGGAGACCACCGAGAAGAATCGCTTCTCCGCTGCTCGTGCCGAGCGCACGGATGGCGAAACGACCGTTTTCCAGAACGGCACCTTCACCTCCTGCGAGCCCTGCAAGGACAACCCGGAGCGCCCGCCCCTGTGGCAGGTGAAGGCCGCGAAGATCATTCACAAGAATTCCGAGCGCCGCATCTATTACGAAGATGCGACGATCGAGTTCTTCGGCGTGCCTGTGGCCTGGATGCCGTTCTTCGCGGCGCCGGACCCCTCCGTGCGCAATCTTTCGGGCGTTCTGCCGCCGCGCTTCATCAACAAGTCGCGGCTCGGGCGCGGCATGAGCCTGCCGCTCTTCTGGTCGATCGCGCCGAATTACGACCTCACCTTCACGCCCACGGCCTTCAGCCGGCAGGGTGTGCATCTCGATCTGTTCTGGCGGCATCGCCTTGAACACGGCAGCTACAATTTCCGCGTGAACGGCATCTGGCAGGAGCGGCCGCAGCTCTTCCCCACGCAGCCTTATCTGGGCGCGGGCGCGAAGGATTTCCGCGGTTCTATCGAGACCAAGGGCAAGTTCTATCTTAACGAGAAATGGACGCTCGGTTGGAACGCGGCGTGGGCGACCGACAAGCATTACTTCAACGATTACAAGACCAAGCCGCAGACGCTGTCGAACCTGTTCCTGAGTGAGTCGATCTCCGAGGTCTACTTGCGTGGACAGGGTGAGCGCAGCCGCATCAACATCTCGGCCTATGCCTTCCTCGGCCTCACCTCCGGCGACTGGCAGAAGCAGATCGAGCGCGTCGCGCCGTCCTATGATTTCGACCGCCGCTTCACGCTCGACAATCTCGGCGGCGAATTGCGGCTCAGTGCGAATGGTGCGGCCATCCAGCGCGAGGCGGCCCTGTTCCAAGCGCTTCCGCTGCCGGGCAACCCGACCTACACGCCGGGTGGCCTGCTCTATTCCGGCAGTTCCACCGGCCTTTACATGCCGTGCGTCTACACGACCGATGGCGGCGTGACGACCCGCGGTGCCTATCGCCCCGGCCAGTGCCTGCTCCGCGGCTTCGCGGGTGAATATGTGCGCAATTCCGCCGAGATGAACTGGCGCCGCCGCTTCATCGATCCGCTCGGGCAGGAATGGACGCCGTTCTTCGGCATGCGCGCCGATTTCGCCTATCTCCGGCAGAATCTCGGCGGCTTCAATACGCCGGATGCCGCCCTGCAGGGCTTTGCCGGCCCAGGCTATGCGAACACGCAGCAATCGAACTTCCTCGGCAACAACCGCGACAATTTCCTGTTCCGCGCCATGCCGAGCGTGGGCCTCGAATATCGCTATCCGTTCTTTGCGCAGACCGCGCAGGGCACGCACCATGTCGAGCCGATCGCGCAGGTGGTGTTCCGTCCCAACGAGACGCAGATCGGCAACCTGCCGAACGAGGATGCGCAGAGCCTCGTGTTCGACGAGAACTCGATCTTCTCGCTCAACAAATTCTCGGGCTATGACCGGGTGGAAGGCGGCTCGCGCCTGAATTACGGCGGACGCTACAGCTTCCGCTCGAATGGCGAGTTCTTCACTTCGGTGCTGTTCGGCCAATCCGTGCAGATCGCCGGCCGCAACTCGTTTGCGGCTTATGATCTCGCCAATACCGGTCGCAATTCCGGCCTTGAGACCAAGCGCTCGGATTACGTGACCGCGATGACGGTCCAGCCCTTCTCGAACATGAGCTTCACCGCGCGTGGCCGTTTCGACGAGAAGAACCTCAGCCTGCGTCGCTTCGATTTCTCGGCGACCAGCACCTGGGGCAAGCTGAGCTTCAGCTCGATCTACACCCGCATCTCGCCGCAGCCGGAGATCGGCTATCCGCTGCGCCGCGAGGGCCTGTTCCTGCAATCGAAGGTGGATCTGCCGCGGAATTTCTACGTCGCGGGCTCGGTTCTGTTCGATATGGATCGCTACCTCACGCAGCGCTCGGTTGCGAGCACGCTGGGGCAGAATTATTCCGGCTCGCCCTGGCGGGTCGCGGCCACCACCTTCGGGGTGGGCTATCGCGATGAATGCACCGATTTCTCCGTGACCTACACGCGCGCGAATACGGATTACCTCGTGCTGACCGCCGCCGGCGGACAGCCAACCAACCGCATCACCAGTACGATCCTGATGCGCCTCACGCTGCGGGATTTGATCGAGAGCCAGATCTCGAACCGCACGAAATAAGGTGCATCGGGCAAGGGTTTTCGCATGAACACATGGTTTCGACGCCTTCTTCTCCCCCTCCTCGCGCTTGGCTTTGCCGGTGCGGCGGCGGTGCCGGCAAGCGCCCAGAACGCGGTTGCGACCGTTGATGGCCTGCCGATTACGAATTTCGACGTCGCGCAGCGCATCCGCATCGTGCAACAGGTCGAGGGGCGGCGCATGGATCGGCGTACCGCGATACAGGAGCTGATCGACGACAAGGTGAAGCTCATCCAGGCCCGGCGCAGCGGCTATCGCGTGACCGAAGAGGGCGTGGAAGTCGAGTATAACCGCATCGCCAAAAGTGGTGGCCGGGATATCAAGACGTTTGATCTCGCGCTGCGGCAGGCCGGCATCGAGCCCGCCAGCCTGCGCGACAAGATCCGCGCTGATCTCGCCTGGCAGGTTCTGCTGCGGGATCAGGCCCGCAAGGGTGCCCAGGTCTCGCCGGAGGAGCTGGAAAAGGCCATCGACGAGGAAATGAAGAAGCAGAAGCCGATCGTCGATTACTTCCTGCGTAATGTGGTGTTCGTGGTGCCGCGTGGCGTATCGCCCGGCGCGCGGGAAGCGGCGGCGAATGCGGCGCGCGCGCGCTTCTCGGGCTGCGAAACCGGCTTCGACGAAATGCGCAACCTGCCTGAAGTGGCGATCCGCCAAGCCACGTTCCGCTCCTCGGACCAGATGAACGATGCGCTCCTCAAGCTGCTGGACCGCACTCCGGTTGGCAAGCTGACCCCGCCCTTCCGCACCGAGCAGGGTATCGAGATGGTCGCGGTCTGCGAGCGCAATCCGCGCCCTGTTTCGCAAGCCTTGCGCACCGAGGTCATGGACCGGTTGAGCGAGCGCCGCGTCACGGATCGCGCGCGCAGCTATATCGCCGAATTGCGCAAGACCATGGATATCCGGATGCTGCGCTGATGGCCGCCATCGATGATGGCCTGCCGCCGCTGCGCGAGGTCATCCGCGCGCATGGTCTCGAAGCGCTGAAAAGTCTTGGGCAGAATTTCCTGCTCGATTTCAACATCACCGCGAAGATCGCCCGCGAGGCGGGGCCGCTCGAAGGGCGGCGCGTTATCGAGGTCGGTCCCGGTCCGGGCGGGCTCACGCGCGCGCTGCTGGCGGCAGGTGCCGCCGAAGTCGTGGTTATCGAGCGCGACAGGCGCTGCATCGCCGCTTTGGAAGAGATTTCCGCGCGCTATCCCGGTCGCCTGCGCATCATTGAGGGTGACGCCTTGAAGGCGGATTATGCCGCACTCGCGGCCGACAGCCCTACACGCATCGTCTCCAACCTCCCCTATAACATCGGTACGGAATTGCTGATCGGCTGGCTGCGTATGCCTTGGCCGCCGGTCTGGGAGAGCCTTACGCTGATGTTCCAGCGCGAGGTGGCCAAGCGCATTGTCGCGACGCCCGCCGAGGTCTCGGATTACGGCCGGCTCGGCATTCTCGCGGGGTGGCGCACGATGGCGCGCATCGCTTTCGATCTGTCACCAGCGGCCTTCACGCCGCCGCCCAAGGTGACATCCAGCGTGGTGACGCTGCTGCCGCGCACGGAACTGCTGCCCTGCCGTCTGGAGCGGTTGGAACAGCTCACGGCTACGGCCTTCAACCAGCGCCGGAAGATGCTTCGCCAGAGCCTGAAATCGCTGTACGGGTTCGAGGCAGCCCTCGCCGCGGCGGGCATTGACCCGACCGCACGGCCCGAAACCGTGCCGGTCGCGGGTTTCGTGGCTCTTGCCAATGCGCTCGATGCTCAGCGCGCCTGAGCGAGAACCTCTTTCAGTTCTTTCTGCAGGATCGCCATGCGCCCCGAGAGCGCGGGGTTGCGAACCCGCTTGAGGCGCTCGGATTCGAGAATCGATTCAAGCTGCTGGAAGCAGGTGTTGAGATCCTCGTTGATCAGCACGTAATCGTAATCCTGCCACGCCTCGAGTTCCTTTTCCGCCGTGTGCAGGCGACGGAGGATCACGGCATCCGCATCCTCTGCGCGGCGACGCAGGCGGTTCTGCAACTCGGCGATGGAGGGCGGCAGGATGAAGACGCTGACCACATCATCCCGCATGGTGCGGTAGAGTTGCAAAGTGCCCTGCACATCGATGTCGAAGAGCACGTCCTTGCCCTCGGTCAGCGCGGCTTCTACCGGCTTGCGCGGCGTGGCGTAGAAATTGCCGTGAACCTCGGCCCATTCGAGCAGGTCACCGCGATCGCGCATGCGCTCGAAGGTTTCGACATCCACGAAATGGTAGTGCACGCCGTCGATCTCGCTCGGGCGCTTGGTGCGCGTCGTCACCGAAACTGAGAGCCAGATCTGCTGCCGGCCCTCGCGATCCTTGTCGAGCAGCGCGCGCGACAAGGCCGATTTCCCCGCGCCTGAGGGCGAGGAAATCACGAGCATCACGCCACGGCGGGAAGGCGGCGGGTTGGCGGGCATCTGCATGGTCGCACCGAAAGAAACGGGCCGCGCCAATGCGGCCGGAGGGAGATCAATTGGCGGGTGGAGCGCCCGGTCGTCGCTCGGGCTGGACAAAGCCCTGGACCTGCGGCGCGGCGGCACCATCCACCGGAGCAACTGGCGCGCTCGGCACAGGTTGCAGGCCCGGTGCGGCTGGTGCGGGGTTCGCGGTGCGCTGCGCCTCGATCTGCCGCCAGCGCGCAACATTGCGGTTATGCTGTTCCAGCGTTTCCGCGAAAGCATGACCACCCGTACCATCGGCCACGAAATAGAGGTCGCGGGTGCGCGAGGGATTGGCCGTCGCCTCCATGGCCGCGCGACCAGGATTGGCGATGGGGCCCGGTGGCAAAGCCGGGATCGTGTAGGTGTTGTACGCCGTGGGGCGATCGATATCGGCGCGGCTGATCGGCCGGCCCAGTGTCGCCTTGCCACCCACGATGCCGTAGATGATCGTGGGATCGGATTGCAGGCGCATTTTCTTGTCGAGGCGGTTGTAGAAAACGCTGGCGACACGCGGGCGCTCATCCGCACGGCCCGTTTCCTTCTCGACGATCGAAGCGAGCGTCACGAGTTCGCGCGGGTTGCGCAGCGGAAGATCCTTCGCGCGGCGATTCCAGATCTCGTTCAGCACGCGGCGCTGCTCGCTGGCCATGCGCGCGATGAGCGCTTCTCGGCTGGTGCCACGGTTGATGCGATAGGTATCGGGTAGCAAGGAGCCTTCAGCCGGCACGCTGGCGATCTCGCCCGTAAGCAGCTCGTTCTGCATCAGGCGTTCCACGATCTGCTCGCTGGTCAGACCCTCGGGAATGGTGATCGCGTGCTGGATGGAGCGGCCGGAGGTGATGGTCTCCACGACCTCGCTCATCGAGGCGGATTGCCGGAAAAGGTATTCGCCGCTCTTCGCGCGGCGGTTTGCACCTTCCGAGCCGAATTTCGAGCTAATATCGCGCCAGAGCAGCACGGCCCATAGCAGGCTCGGCCGGGCAACCACACCCTCGCGCGAGAGCGTTTCGACGATATCCTCGGTGGTCGAGCCGCGCTCGATGATCACCACCTTGTCGGTCGGCAACGGACCCGGCTCGGCGAATTCGCGGTTGGCAATGGTCACGCCGGCAAATGCGCCGATCAGCAGGAAGACAGCAGCCGTCATAAGGCCGGAAATCAGCGCCGTGATGCCGGTCTTGCGCTTCTTGCGCGGCGGCGGCGGGGCCGGCTCGGCCCTGACCGCCTCGCCCGCGCCCGGTCGCGAACGCTTACGCGCAAGCCAGCCGGACTTTTCCGGCTCTGTTTTGGCCGGATCGGGCTTCTGGTTGGGGTCAGGCGTCGTGGTCATGCGGGGCTCGCTGGGTCCGCGACGGTGCGGATCGTTCGAAGCGGCCAATGGATTACGGCGCGCTCGCCGAACCCTCTTTCCGCAGGATTATGGCGAAAGCCGGGTTGGCGCTCACAACGCATAGCGACGCAGGACCAGCGAGGCATTGGTGCCGCCAAAGCCGAAGGAGTTCGACAGCGCAATGTCGATCTCGCGCTTGCGGGGCTGATGCGGCACGAGGTCGATCGGCGTTACGACCGACGGATTGTCGAGATTGATCGTAGGCGGTGCAACCTGATCGCGGATGGCGAGCGTCGTGAAGATTGCTTCCACCGCGCCGGCCGCCCCGAGCAGATGCCCGATCGCCGATTTGGTGGAGGACATCGAGACGCGCCCCGCCTGGTTGCCCAGAAGGCGCTCGGCGGCGCGCAATTCGATCTCGTCGCCCAGCGGCGTCGAGGTGCCATGCGCATTGATGTAATCGAGATCGCCGGCCGAGATGCCCGCGCGCTTCAGCGCGGCCTGCATGCAGCGGAACGCGCCGTCGCCATCTTCGCTGGGCGAGGTGATGTGATAAGCATCGCCCGACATGCCATAGCCGATGACTTCGGCATAGATCTTCGCGCCGCGGGCCTTGGCGTGCTCGAGCTCTTCAAGCACGACGATGCCGGCGCCCTCGCCCATCACGAAGCCGTCGCGATCCTTGTCATAGGGGCGCGAGGCCTTCTCGGGCGTGTCGTTGAAGGCTGTGGAGAGTGCGCGGCAGGCCGCGAAACCCGCGAGCGAGATGCGAGAAATGGGCGATTCCGCCCCGCCCGCGACCATCACATCGGCATCGCCCAGCGCGATCATCCGCGCGCCATCGCCAATAGCATGCGCGCCGGTGGAACAGGCGGTGACCACTGAATGGTTCGGCCCCTTGAGCCCATGGGCAATGGAGACATAGCCCGAGGCGAGATTGATGAGGCGGCCGGGAATGAAGAACGGGGAAATGCGTCGCGGGCCCTTTTCGGCCAGCAGGAGCGCGGTTTCGCTGATGCCCTCGATGCCGCCGATGCCGGAGCCGATGATGACGCCGGTAGTGTTCTGCTCGTCTGGCGTGGATGGGTGCCAGCCGGCATCCGTCAGCGCCTGCTTCGCGGCCGCCATAGCATAGACGATGAAAGCATCGACCCGCCGCTGGTCGCGCGGGTCCATCCAGTCGTCGGGATTAAACTCGCCGGCCCCCGTCCCGCGCGGGATGGGGCAGGCAATGCGCGCGGGAAGGTCGGAGACATCAAATGTCTCGACCGCCCGGGCCGCCGAGCGGCCCGCCAGCACGTTCTTCCAGGTGGGTTCCACGCCGCATCCATGCGGCGTGACCATTCCCAGACCCGTGATGACAACCCGGCGCAGCATGAGTCCCCGCTTCCGGAGGCGTTACGCCACGTTCTTCTCGAGGAACTTCACGGCGTCGCCGACCGTCTGGATGGTCTCGGCCGCGTCATCCGGGATCTCGACGCCGAATTCTTCCTCGAACGCCATCACCAGCTCGACGGTGTCGAGGCTGTCCGCGCCCAGATCGTCAATGAAGTTCGCGCCTTCGACAACCTTGTCCGCATCGACGCTGAGATGCTCGATCACGATCTTCTTCACGCGCTCGGCGACATCGCTCATGGCTAAAACCTTCTCTGTTCTTGACTTGTAATACCCCCGTGCGCGCAGCCTCGCTCTGACGGCGAGACGCGTCGCAACCGGGACTTCCCTTTCAGGATTGGGAAAGGAATGTCAACGTGCGGTGCACCAAAGCCGGCGGAAAACCGGCCCGGTGATCAGATGCGCGCCATGCCGCCATTCACATGAAGCGTCTGTCCGTTGACATAAGCGGCCTCAACCGAGGCCAGATAGGCCACAGCACTGGCGATTTCCGCGCCCGTGCCCATGCGGCCTGCCGGAATCGAGCCCATGATGGCCTCGCGCTGTTTTTCGTTGAGAGCATCGGTCATCGCGCTCTCGATGAAGCCGGGCGCCACGCAATTCACGGTGATTCCCCGGCTCGCGACTTCCGCCGCGAGGCTCTTGGTCATGCCGATCATGCCCGCCTTCGCCGCGCAGTAATTCGCCTGGCCGGGATTGCCTGTCACGCCGACCACCGAGGTGATGCCGATGATGCGACCGAAGCGGCGCTTCATCATGCCCTTCACGGCCGAGCGCGCGAGAACGAAGGACGAGGTGAGGTTCACGGCGAGAACCTGATCCCACTCCTCATCCTTCATGCGCATGAAGAGGTTGTCGCGGGTGATGCCCGCATTGTTCACCAGGATATCGAGCCCGCCCATGGCCTTCTCGGCTTCCGGCACGAGGGCTTCCACCGACGCGCGATCCGATAGGTTCGCGGTCACGATATGGGCGCGGCTGCCGAGCTTCGCAGCGACCGCTTCCAGCGCCTCGCGGCGCGTGCCGGAGAGGCACACGGTCGCGCCCTGCGCATGCAAGGCCTCGGCGATGGATGAACCGATGCCGCCCGAAGCGCCGGTGACAAGGGCAAATTTGCCGGTGAGATCAAACATGGGTGGCTCCTGTCAGGCCGAAAAGGCCGAAATATCATCCGCCGAACCGATGCTCGTGGCTTCGGAACCGGCCACGGCGCGCTTGGCGAGGCCCGCGAGCACCTTGCCCGAGCCGCATTCGACAAAGCGGGTCACGCCGTTCGCCCCGAGCCAGAGCATGCTCTCGCGCCATCGCACGGAGCCGGTGACCTGCTCGACGAGATGGCGGCGGATCGCCTCCGGATCGGTGACCGGGGCGGCGAGCACATTCGCGACCACCGGCACTTTCGGCGCCTGAACGGAAGCACCCGCGAGTGCCTCACGCATTCGATCCGCTGCGGGCTGCATCAGTGAGGAATGGAAGGGCGCGGAAACCGGCAGCGGCAGAGCGCGCTTCACGCCCTTCGCCTTGGCGATCTCGATCGCGCGGTCAATCGCGCCCTTGTGGCCGGATAGCACGACCTGCCCGCCGCCATTGTCATTCGCGACATCGCAAACCTCGCCCTGCGCGGCTCCCTTAGCGATTTCGCTCGCGAGATCCCATTCCGCGCCGATCAGCGCGCACATCGCGCCCTGCCCCACCGGCACGGCGGCCTGCATGGAATCGCCGCGGATACGCAACAGTTTCGCGGTATCGGAGATCGTCAGCGCACCAGCCGCGGCCAGCGCGGAATATTCGCCGAGCGAATGGCCGGCGACGAAATCCGCCGCTTTCGCGAGATCGAGGCCCTTCTCGGCTTCGAGCGTACGGATGACCGCGAGCGACACGGCCATCAGCGCTGGCTGGGCATTGGCGGTCAGGGTCAGCTGATCCTCCGGCCCCTCGAACATGAGGGACGAGAGCTTCTGGCCCAGCGCCGAATCCACCTCTTCGAAGACGGCGCGGGCAGCTGCGAAATTCTCCGCGAGCGATTTGCCCATGCCCACGGCCTGGGAACCCTGACCGGGAAAGAGAAACGCGGTTTTGCCCATCGAAAGACCCTCCGGAGATCGTTCCGGCCCAATGCGGCCCAAGGGTTCAGCTGTCAAGCGTCGAACCCCGGCTTTACAGGGCCTTCAACCGGCGGTTAGCGCCTGCCCATCTATTTCGGGGGAAATCCATGCGTGCGGCCTTCATTCTCGCGGCTGCATCAGTCTGGCGGAGGCAGGGTCGGCCCGCTGCCTGCTGGTGGTGGAAGGCAAGACCTATATCGATGGGCCTTGCGAATTCACGCCGGACAAGGACCAGTTCTCCGTGTCGTCTCCGGCAGGCATTAAGAATTCCTACTTTGCCATCGTGAACATGAAAGCGGGCGAGCAGAGCTTCTGGAACGAGGAAGCGGGTGCCTCGCATGCGCACCCCCCCTCGGCGTGCTGCAACGGAAAGGCGCTTGCTGGGAAAACCGCAACGCGAAGGTCTGCGCCTGGAACTAAGCCCTGATCGAAGCTTGCCTTTTGCAGCGCAACACAGTAGAGACGCTACCTCCCAGACGGCCGGTGGCTGAACGGAGAGCCGGTTTTGCCGGCAGAGGTTTCGGAACCTCGTTCTCCCGTGTCAACGCCTTCGTGAACTGATCGAGCCTTCCATCGGCTCGAAGGGCTTCGCGCCAGACGGGAAAAACGCCCATTCCGGGCATGAAAGAAGGCAAAGAACTATGGCTTTGTATGAGCACGTGTTCCTGGCTCGCCAGGACGTCACGGCCCAGCAGGTCGAGACGATGACCGAGACCTACAAGTCCGTCATCGAATCGAAGGGCGGTTCCGTGACCAAGGTGGAATACTGGGGTCTGAAGTCCCTCGCGTTCCGCATCAAGAAGAACCGCAAGGCGCATTACGCGCTCTTCAACATCGACGCTCCGGCCGCTGCCGTGGCCGAGATGGAGCGCCAGATGCGCATTTCCGAAGACATTCTCCGCTTCATGACCGTGAAGGTCGAGGCGCTCGAGGATGGCCCCTCCGTGATGCTGCAGCGTCGCGACCGTGATCGCGACGACGACCGTGGCGATCGTGGTGGTCGTGATGATCGCCCCCGCCGCCGTGACCGCGAAGACGCGGTTGTGGATGAGGTTGCCGAGGAGGAAGTCTGATGAGCCAGCCCGCACGCCGCCCGTTCTTCCGCCGCCGCAAGTCCTGCCCGTTCACGGGCAATGGCGCCCCGAAGATCGACTACAAGGACGTGAAGCTCCTTTCGCGCTACATCTCGGAGCGCGGCAAGATCGTTCCGTCCCGCATCACGGCCGTCTCGGCGAAAAAGCAGCGCGACCTCGCCCAGGCGATCAAGCGCGCCCGCTTCCTCGGCCTGCTGCCCTTCGTAATCAAGTGATTGCTGCGGCTTCGGCCGCTATATGAAGAACAGAACCGGCGGTTCGCCGCCGGTTTTCCGAGGCCAGAAAACGAGTCGTCCGGGCGGTTGAAATCCGTTCGGATCCGCTGAAACGAAAAGCCACCGCCTCACGCGCTTTTCGCTTCTAACCGCCGGAAAATCCGGTTTCGGGACAACGAGACGATGGTGCAGATCCTTCTCCTGGCGGGCCTTGCAGGCTTTGCTTCGGCGCTCCTCTCGGGGATGCTCACGCCGGGGATGGTGTCGCTTGCCTTCCTGTTTCTCGTTGCCCCCCTGCCCCTGTTCATCGTCGGTTTCGGCTGGCATGCGCTGGTGAGCGCGCTGGCCGGGTTGATCGGCGCGATCCTCATCGATCTTGCGAGTGGTGACCGCGCAGCTCTGGCTTTCGTGAGCCTCTTCGCCCTGCCGGCTTTTCTCATTCCCGCGGCGGCGGAGCGTTCCTTCGCGGCTTTTGACCGGGATATCCGCCGCGACGGCATCATCACCGGCCAGATCGCGCTCGCCACGACAGGCTATCTCGCGATGGTCATCGTGATGACCTCGGTCTGGATCGAGCCGGATTACGCACAATTCGTGTCCCGGATGCGCGGTTTCGTGACCGAGGGACTTCGCCAGATGGCCGGGCCAAACAATCCGGCGCTGAACGACCCGGCAACGCTCAACCGGATCGTCGAACTGATGTCCGCGATCATACTGCCGGTCTCCGGCCTGCTGATCGTCATCACGCTTGTGGCCAGCGCAGCCCTCGGCGCGATGTTGGCGGAGAAATCCGGCCGCATGAGCTATGTGAAGCCCGCTTTAAGCATGTTCCGCCTGCCGGGCGGCAGCCTGATCCTGTTCGCGGCTACACTGCTCGTCGCGATGTGGGACGGCTATACCGGTGTTTTTGCGGAAATTCTTGCTTTCGGTCTCGCCGTGCTGCTGGTGCTCCAGGGCCTGGCCGTTTTGCATGCCCGCCTCGCCGGCAAGAATGGTCGCGGCCTGCTGCTGACCGCCGCTTGGGGCTCGATTGTCTTCTTCGGCTTTCCCGCGCTCGTCTTCCTCGGCGTGGGCGCGGCCGACCATCTTCTCGACCTGCGCAACCGCAAGCGCGCGGGCGGATAACCCTCAACTCAGACCTAAAACAGACAAAACCAAACGGAGTAAGACCCATGGAAGTGATCCTCCTCGAGCGCGTGGCCAAGCTGGGCCAGATGGGCGAAGTGGTGAAGGTGAAGGACGGCTATGCCCGTAACTTCCTTCTCGCCCGCAACAAGGCGCTCCGCGCGACGGAAGCCAACAAGGCGAAGTTCGCCGAGCAGCGCGCCCAGCTCGAAGCCAACAACCTCGCCCGCAAGAAGGACGCGGAAGCCGTTGGCGCCAAGCTCGATGGCCAGAGCTTCGCGCTCATCCGCCAGGCGGGTGAATCGGGCGTGCTCTACGGTTCTGTGTCCGCGCGCGACATTACCGATATCGTGACCGCCGGCGGCTTCACGCTGAGCCGCAGCCAGGTTGCGCTCAACACCCCGATCAAGACCCTCGGCCTGCACAAGGTCTCGGTGGTCCTGCATCCGGAAGTGACGGTTGGCGTGACGATCAACGTCGCCCGCTCGCCGGAAGAAGCCGAGCGTCAGGCGCGCGGCGAAAACGTGCTGGCGCGCGAGGAGGACAACCTCGACGATCTCGGCCTCGAGATCGGCGCGGCCCTCGCCGATGCCGGCCCGGGCGCGGAACTCTGAGACTTTTCTGCCGCACTCAAGCGGCAGGATGCAGGGTCGCCGGCGAATATTTTTTGCCTGTGAATCGCTGTGTGAATCATCCAAAATCGGCCTCCCGGAAACGGGGGGCCTTTTCGTTTTGTGGCCTTTGCGCTTCTGCTGGTCGAAGCGTTGGAATCAGGGAACGGCTCACCGGGCGAGATGCCTCGGCGGATGTTCCTGTGAGATCGCTGAACACGCAGAAGACCCGCAAAAAGACCTGAACATCGGACGGAAACGATCACGACCATGGCTGTCCTCGCCCGCCTTGCGCCTGAGAATGCCCCGGACCAGCCCTTGCGGCTCGCGCCGCACAATCTCGAAGCCGAGCAGGCCCTGCTGGGCGCGATTCTCGTGAACAACGAAGCGTTCGACCGCGTGTCGGACTTCCTCCAGCCCGAGCATTTCTACGAGAAGATCCATGGCGCGATCTTCGATGTGATGGGCAAGCTTCTGAAGGGCGGCAAGGTTGCCACGCCCATCACCATCAAGACCTACCTGCCGGATGTCGATCTCGGCGGCATCACGGTGCCGCAATATCTCGGGCGCCTCGCGGCCTCCGCCACAACCATCTCGAATGCCGGCGAATATGGCCGAACGGTGCATGATCTCGCGCTGCGGCGCACGCTGATCACCATCGGCGAGGACATGGCCGGGCGCGCCTATGACGCCCCGGTGGAGGAAATGCCCCGCCAGCAGATCGAGGAGGCCGAGCGCAAGCTCTATGCGCTCGCCGAAAGCGGGCGCTTCGAGGGCGGCTTCCAGAGCTTCTCCTCGGCGCTGACCCTCGCGATCCATATGGCAAGCGAGGCCTACAAGCGCGATGGCGGCCTCTCGGGCGTCGCGACCGGGCTCTCCGATCTCGACCAGCGCATGGGCGGCCTTCAGCGCAGCGATATGATCATCGTCGCGGGACGCCCGGGCATGGGCAAGACCTCGTTGGCCACGAACATCGCCTACAACATCGCGAAGGCATGGCGCGGCGAGCGCCAGCCCGATGGCACGATGAAAACCGTCTCGGGCGGGATTGTCGGCTTCTTCAGCCTCGAAATGAGCGCGGAACAGCTCGCGACGCGTATCATCGCCGAGCAATCCGGCGTGCCCTCCTTCAAGATCCGCCGCGGTGACGTGACCAGCGAGGAATTCGGCCGTCTGCATCAGGCGGTCGCCGAAATGCAGGCGATTCCGCTGCATATCGACCAGTCTGGCGGCATTTCCATCGCGCAATTGGCGGCCCGCGCGCGCCGCCTCAAGCGCCAGCACGGGCTAGACCTTCTGGTGGTGGATTACCTCCAGCTCCTCTCCGGCGCCTCGAAAAAGGGCGACAACCGCGTGCAGGAACTGACCGAGATCACCACGGGCATGAAGGCGCTGGCGAAGGAGCTGAATGTCCCGATCATCGCGCTCTCGCAGCTCTCGCGTCAGGTGGAAAGCCGCGACGACAAGCGCCCGCAACTCTCCGACCTGCGTGAATCCGGCTCGATCGAGCAGGACGCGGACGTGGTGATCTTCGTCTATCGCGAGGAATATTACCTCAACAACCGCGAGCCCAAGCCGGGCACCGAAGACCACCTGAAATGGCAGCAGGATATGGAGCGGGTGCATGGCAAGGCCGAGGTGATCATCGGCAAGCAGCGCCACGGTCCCACTGGCACGGTTCAGCTGCAATTCGAGGCGAACATCACGAAATTCTCGGATCTCGCGAAGGAAGATTACATGCCGGAGCGGCTGGAATGAGCCGCCTCGCCTCGCAGGCCGCGCGCCTGACCCTTGATCTCGGCGCCCTCGCCGCGAACTGGTGCAAGCTCAATGCACTCAACGCGCCGGGTGTCGCGGGTGCGGTCATCAAGGCCGATGCCTATGGGCTCGGGATCGAGAACGCCGCGCCGGCGCTCCACAAGGCGGGTTGCCGCACGTTTTTCGTCGCGCATCTCTCCGAAGGCATCCGCGCCCGCGCAGCCCTGCCCGATGGCGAGATCTTCGTGCTGAACGGGCTCGCGGCGGGTCAGCTTGCCGCCTATCGCGCACATCGCCTCGCGCCCGTGCTCGGCACCATGTCGGAAATCACGGCGTGGCAGGCCTTTCGCGACGAGGAGCCCGAAGCCGAGCGCGCCGCGTTGCATGTCGATACCGGCATGAACCGCCTCGGTCTGCGGCCCGATGCGTTCCGCGATCTTCTGGCCGCCGGCGAGATGCCGTGGGACGATATCTCGATCATGATGAGCCATTTCGTCTCGGCTGAAGTCGAGAACGATACGTTCACCGCGCGGCAGGCGACGGTTTTCGGGGAGCTTGCAACGCTCGTTCAGGAGGCCGGAAAAGCGGTTCAGCAGCTTGCGAACTCGAATCAGCCGCTTCGCTTAAGCCTCTGCAATTCCTCGGGACATTTCACGGAAAGCGCTGGTCGCTATGCGCTTTCGCGGCCGGGCTATGCGCTCTACGGCGGGAACCCCACGCCGGGGCGGAAAAACCCGATGCGCTCCGTCGTGCGCCTCGAAGCGCCGGTGATCCAGATCACACCCGTGCCCGCCGGCGAGACCGTGGGCTACAATTCGAACTTCATCGCGATGCGCGACAGCCTGATTGCCACCATTTCCTGCGGTTATGCCGATGGCTATTCGCGCAATGCAGGCGCGAAGCCGGATCGTGCGGGCGGCTATGCGATTGTCGCGGGGCGCGAATGCCCGATTGCCGGCAATGTCTCGATGGATCTCATCACGGTGGATATCACCCACCTGCCGAAGGGCAGCGTGAAGGTCGGTGATTTCGCGACGCTGATCGGCGATGGCCTCGACATTGATCGCGTTGGCGAGGCCGCGAAAACCATCGGCTACGAGATCCTCACGAGCCTCGGGCGGCGCTATGAACGCGTGTTCGTGGAATAAACCTAGGCCAGCACGTTGAGGATGGATGATACCGATCCCGGCTGGGGCTTGCTGATGGTCATGGCCTGAAGGCTCTGCTGGAGCACGTCCACCGTGCCCGCGGTTTTCAGCTTTTCCATCTGCGTGGCAATCTGCGTCACGGCATTGCGGCGCATCTGGCTCGTGACCTGCGCTGTCATGCTGCTGAGCTTGTCGACGCTGCTCATGGTACCCTCGATACTCTACCTGAGGTTGAGTATCGACGTGAAGCCTTAAGAAAGGCTGAGGCGCCTCAGGCCAGCTTGTCGAGCACTTTCGAGTAGGGCAGCGGCGCACGGCCTTGAGCCGTGGTCTCCGCGGGGGAAACCAGCGCAACCGTATTCGCCGCCATATCCTGCGCGGCGCGCATTACTGCAACAGCGGCGGTCATCGCGTCGCTCATGCCCGGCACCTGCGCGACATCCGACATGCTCACACCTCTCTTTGGAAACCGATTTGGAACCTGCCCGAAATCCTTTGCTGTTTTCTTGTTTTGTTCGCTAAAGTTCGAAGCATCGAATCTCTTCCCGGAGGCCTCTTGGCCAAGCGCACATCCACTTTCGCCTGCCAGGCCTGCGGTGCGGTTTACCAGCGCTGGCAGGGCAAATGCGAGGCTTGCGGCGAATGGAATTCCATTGCTGAAGAGGCCGGTTCCGCCGCTGCTGCCGCACCGGTCGCCAGCGGCGGCGCCCGGCTGAAGAAGGGCCGTACCTTCGCGCTCGAAAGCCTCACCGGCGAAGCGATGGATGCCCCGCGCATCGCGAGCGGCATTGCGGAACTCGATCGCGTGACCGGCGGCGGTTTTGTGAAGGGCTCGGTGATCCTGCTCGGCGGCGAGCCGGGAATCGGGAAATCTACCTTGCTCATTCAGGCGGCGGCGGCCATTGCGCGGAAGAATTTTCGCTCTGTTTATATCTCCGGGGAGGAAAGCGCCGGGCAGGTCCGCTTGCGCGCGCAGCGCCTCGGGCTGGAAAGCGCGCCGGTGGAACTCGCGGCGGAAACGAGCGTCGAAGATATTCTCACCACGCTCTCGCAAGGTGCTCCTCCCCGCCTGGTCATCATCGATTCCATCCAGACCATGTGGACCGAAGCCGCCGAGGCCGCGCCGGGCACCGTGACACAGGTTCGCGCGGCGGCGCAGGGCCTCATCCGTTTTGCAAAAAGCTCCGGTGCGGCGATCATTCTCGTCGGCCATGTCACCAAGGACGGACAGATCGCCGGCCCGCGCGTGGTGGAGCATATGGTCGATGCCGTGATGAGCTTCGAGGGCGATTCCGGCCATCATTTCCGCATCTTGCGCGCGGTGAAGAACCGCTTCGGCGCGACGGATGAAATCGGCGTGTTCGAAATGGGCGCCGGCGGACTGGTCGAGGTGCCGAACCCCTCGGCCCTCTTCCTTGGCGCGCGCGATTCGACCGTTTCCGGCACCGCGGTTTTTGCCGGCATGGAGGGCACGCGCCCGCTGCTGATCGAAATTCAGGCGCTGGTGACGCCTTCTGCGCTCGGCACGCCGCGCCGCGCAGTGGTCGGCTGGGATTCGAGCCGCCTCGCCATGGTGCTCGCGGTGCTCGAAGCGCGTGCGGGCGTTCGTTTGGGCCAGCATGATGTCTACATGAATGTGGCCGGCGGCTTCCGCATCATGGAGCCGGCGGCCGATCTCGCGGTGGCAGCGGCATTGGTTTCATCCCTCGCGGATGTGCCGATTCCGCCGCAAATGGCGCTTTTCGGCGAGGTGAGCCTCTCCGGCCTTGTCCGCCCCGTGCCGCAGGCCGCCGCGCGGTTGAAAGAAGCGGTGAAGCTCGGCTTCACGGAGGCCTTGCTGCCCGAAGGCGTTCAGGATGCCGGCGCGAAGCTGGGCCTGACGCTGCATCCCGCGCGCGGGATCGCCGATGTTGTGGCCGAGATTGCCGGCGGCAAGGGAAAGCCGCGACGATCCCCATCGATTTCCGGCTAAGCTTTGTCGAGACGGGGTGACGAAGCCGAAGCTAGCCGTTATATGCGGCGCATTGGCGTTCGCCCGAAGGAGTCCCAATGCCGGTCACCATTCTCGATCTCGTCGTCATCGGAATTGTGCTTCTCTCGGGGCTTCTGGCGATGGTGCGGGGGTTCACCCGTGAAGTTCTGGCGATTGCCTCCTGGGCGATTGCTGCCGTGGTCGCCTATTTCTTCTATCCGCAGGCTGCACCCTATGTGGTGCAATATGTGGCGAAGCAGCCGCCTTTGCTGGTAAATGGCGTAGCTTTCGGCGGCGTGTTCCTTGCCACCCTGATGGTGAGCTACATCATCACCTCGAAGCTCTCGGATTTCATTCTCGACAGCCGCATCGGCGCGCTGGACCGCACTTTGGGCTTCCTGTTCGGGGCGGCCCGTGGTTTCCTGCTGGCCATTATCGGGTTCGGCTTCTTCTCGTGGCTGGTGTCTGAAAAGCAGCAGCCGCAATGGGTGGCCGATGCGAAGTTCCGGCCCATCCTCACCACCAGCTGGGATCGGCTGAAGGCCATGCTCCCGGAGAATCTCGACGAATCGATCGCAACGCCCATCAAGAAGGCGACGGAGGAATTCAAGCAGTCCGGTTCCGGCAACCCGCCGGCCCCGGTTACGCCGCCGGCCGCGCCCCAGCCCAAACAATAAGGACGCGCCGGCGCATTCGTCTCCCTTGCTAGGACATTCGGTCATGACACACGCCGAGCCGATGGATGTTTGCGACACGGGGGATGATCATCCCTTCCGCGATGCGGATCACCTGCGCGAGGAATGCGGGGTTTTCGGCATTTATGGCCACCCCGATGCCGCGGCGATCACCGCGCTCGGCCTGCATGCGCTCCAGCATCGCGGGCAGGAAGCGGCGGGCATCGTCACCTTCGATGGCACGCGCTTCCATTCCGAGCGCCGCCTCGGGCTGATCGGCGACAACTTCTCGAAGCAGAGCGTGATCGACCAGTTGCCCGGCAATGCCGCAATTGGCCATACGCGCTATTCCACGACGGGCGAGACCATCCTGCGCAATGTGCAGCCGCTTTTCGCGGAACTCTCGGTGGGTGGTTTCGCGGTTGCCCATAACGGCAACCTCACCAACGGTCTGACCCTCCGCCGGCAGCTGATTTCCGAGGGTGCGATCTATCAGGCGACCTCCGATACAGAAGTCATCCTGCATCTCGTGGCGCGCTCGAAGCGCAACCGCTTCGTGGATCGCTTCATCGAAACCCTGTCGCAGGTTCAGGGCGCCTATGCCTTTGTGGGCATGACGAACAAGAAACTGATCGGCGCGCGGGATCCCCTCGGCATCCGCCCGCTGGTGCTCGGACGTCTCGATGGCTGCCCGATCCTCGCCTCCGAGACCTGCGCGCTCGACATCATCGGTGCGAAATTCGAGCGTGAGGTGGAGCCGGGCGAGATCCTCGTGATCGAGGACGGGCAGATCGAGAGCCTCAAGCCCTTCCCTCCCAAGCGGCCGCGACCCTGCATCTTCGAATATGTCTATTTCGCGCGGCCGGATTCGATTGCCGGCGGCAAGAATGTCTACGAGGTGCGCAAAAAGATCGGCGCGGAACTCGCGATGGAAACGCCGATTTTCGCCGATGTCGTGGTGCCCGTGCCGGATTCCGGTGTGCCCGCGGCCATCGGTTTCGCGCAGAAATCGGGCATTCCCTACGAGTTGGGCATCATCCGCAACCATTATGTCGGCCGCACATTCATCCAGCCCACGCAGAGCGTGCGCGAACTCGGCGTGCGCATGAAGCATTCGGCCAATCGCGCGGTGATCGCGGGCAAGCGCGTCGTGCTGGTGGATGATTCCATTGTGCGCGGCACGACCTCGCGGAAGATCGTCGCGATGATGCGCGAGGCGGGCGCGACGGAGGTGCATTTCCGCATCGCCTCCCCGCCGATCAAGTATCCGGATTTCTACGGCATCGACATGCCGGAGCAGGACAAGCTGCTCGCCGCGCGCATGTCGATTGAAGAGATGCGCACCTATCTCGGGGTCGAGAGCCTCTCCTTCATCTCGATTGACGGGCTTTATCGCGCTCTGGGCGAGCCGGGCCGCGACAATGCCGAGCCGCAATACACCGACCATTATTTCACCGGTGATTACCCCACGCCCATCGCGGATGTGGTGGGCGAGAGCGTGAAGCAGCTCTCCCTCCTCGCCGAGGCCAGCTGAGACCATGACCCAGAACGTGCTTTCCGGCCGCATCGCGCTCATCACCGGGGCCTCGCGCGGAATCGGGCGGGAAACCGCCCTGGCCTTTGCCAAGGCAGGCGCACATGTCATCTCGCTCGCGCGCACTGTGGGCGGGCTTGAATCGCTCGATGACGAGATCAAGGCTTTGGGTGGCACCGCGACGCTCGTGCCGCTCGACCTCACGGATTACGATGCGCTCGACCGCCTCGGCCTTTCTATCCACGAGCGTTGGGGCAAACTCGATGTGCTTGTTGGCAATGGCGCGACTCTTGGGCCGATCTCGCCGCTGAACCACATCGATCCCAAGCAGTGGGAGCGCGTTTTCGCGATCAACGTGACCGCGAATTACCGGCTGATCCGCTCCATGGATCCGCTGCTGCGGGCCTCGGATGCGGGTCGCGCGATTTTCCTTTCCTCCGGTGCGGGTTCGAACGCCAATGCCTATTGGGGCTGCTATGGCGCATCGAAGGCCGCGCTTGACCTGATGTGCCGCGATTGGGCCGAGGAAGTGCGGAACATCACCAATATCAAGGTGATGCTGGTCAATCCGGGCCGCACCCGTACTCGCATGCGTGCCGAGGCCGCGCCGGGCGAAGACCCGATGTCCCTGCCCGCCCCGCATGAGATCACCCCGCATCTCGTGGCCATGGCCAGCCCGGATTGGCAGGAAACCGGCAAGATCTTCGATTTCCCCCGCCGGGCCGTGCTCAATTTCCGCCCGCCTGCGTAATCGTGCCCCATTTCGCCGGCTTGCCTTTCGGCTCGCGCGAGGCGTAGCCTGACCCATCGGCCAAGGGGGGCCGTGGGGGAAAACATCCATGTTGAAACTCTATCGCCTGCTGGCCCTGCTCGTGGCCAGCCTGATGCTGCCAAGCCTTGCTGAAGCACAATCCACGAGCATGACGTGGAAATTCCGCTCGTTTCACAAGAACATCGTGAATGTCGAGCTTTATTCCTACAACCGCCGCCATGTCTGGCCGGGCGGTGGCGAGGTTTATTCGCTGCGCGATTTCGGCGCGCATAACGTGAACATCTCCTGCGTGCCGGGCGAGCGCATCTGCTTCGGCGCGTGGGTGCGCGGCACGGAAAGTTCGAGCTGGGGCGTGGGCCGCAACCGCAAGAATTCCTGCAAGACCTGCTGCTACACCTGCGGCAACACGAAGGATACCGGAGTCATCAACCTCAATGCGATGTAGCGCAGGGGCAAGAGGCAGGCGGGTTTACCCCCGCTTGCGACGGTTCTCGTAGGGGTTGTCGGTCGTGCGCAGGCTGAGCCGGATCGGCGTGCCCGGCAGATCGAACGTTTCGCGGATGGAATTCACGAGATACCGGCGATAGGCCTCGGGCAGCGCATCGAGCTGGTTGCCGAACACCGCGAAATGCGGGGGCCGCGTCTTTACCTGCGTGGCGTAGCGTAGCTTGATGCGACGACCGGAAACAGCCGGTGGCGGGTGGTTCTGCGTTACGCCTTCCAGCCACCGGTTGAGCTTTGCGGTGGAAATGCGGGCATTCCAAACTTTCCAGGCGGAAACCACACCTTCCATCAGCTTGTCGATGCCCTGCCCCGCAAGGCCTGAAAGCGGCACGATGGGGCAGCCCTTGATCTGCGGCAGCAGGCGCTGCGCTTCCTCACGCAGCGTCGAGAGCAGCGAGCCGCGCGCCTCGATGAGATCCCATTTGTTCAAGCCGATCACCACGGCGCGGCCCTCGCGCTCGATGAGATCGATGATCGTGAGATCCTGCTTTTCGAGCGCAATCGTGGCATCGAGCAGCACCACAACGACTTCCGCGAATTTCGCGGCGCGGATGGCATCGCCTGCGGCGAGCTTTTCCACCTTGTCCTCGATGCGCGCGCGCTTGCGCAAACCGGCGGTGTCGAACACCTTCACCTTGCGCCCACGCCATTCCCAATCAAGGCCGATGGAATCGCGCGTTATGCCCGCTTCCGGTCCGACGAGCAGACGATCCTCGCCGAGCATCGTGTTGATCAGCGTGGATTTTCCCGCATTGGGGCGGCCAATGATGGCGATGCGCAGGGGCTTGTTGGAGTTTTCGAGATCCTCGCCCGCCTCTTCGTCATCGGCGTCGAAAACATCGATATCGGTCTCGGCCTCGTCGCTCTCCGGCTCGGGCGTGCGGGTTGCAGCTTCGCGCTCGGCCTTGGCGTCGAGCGCGCCGAGAATGGCCTCGTAGAGTTCGCCCATGCCCTCGCCATGCTCGGCGGAAATCGCGAGCGGATCGCCGAGGCCGAGGCTAAAGGCCTCGTAGGCGCCGGCCATGCCCTGTTTCCCCTCGACCTTGTTGGCCGCGAGGATGACCGGCTTGCCCGAGCGGCGCACAAGTTCGGCGAAATGCCGGTCATCCGGCATCAGGCCGGCGCGGCCATCGATGAGGAAGAGCACACAATCGCTCTCGGCAATGCCGGCTTCCGTCTGCTGGCGCATGCGAGCAGAGAGGCTATCGGCGGCAGAATCCTCGAGGCCAGCCGTGTCGATCACGATGAAGCGCTCGGGCCCGATGCGCGCCTCGCCCATGCGGCGGTCGCGCGTTACGCCCGGCCGGTCATCGACCAGCGCGAGCTTCTTGCCCACGAGCCGGTTGAACAGCGTGGACTTGCCGACGTTGGGCCTCCCGACGAGGGCGATCTTGAGGGTCATGGCCTGCCAACGATTCTTTTCATGGTCGCATGGGCTTCACGCGAACCGGAGCCCACTTCGCTTGCCCATGCTCTGCCGGGCCTGCCAACCAGCGCAATCTTGAGTGTCATGGGATCAGCTTACCGGATCGGGCCGGCGCGCACCACCGCGAGCAGCAATTCGGCGCGCTGGCGCAGGCCCTGCGGCGTTTCCGCGTCGAGGATGATCGCCTGCAGTGCATCGAGCGCCTTGGTGTTCTCCTTCGCCTTCCAGGCCGAGAGCGCCACGCCCTCGCGCGCGGAATGGCGGAAGATGCCCGTGGGGTTGATGAGCGGCTGAAGGCGCTTTTCGATCTCCGCGAGCGGTGCGGTATCGACCAGCAGAAGGCCTGCACGGAGCTTCGCAAGGTCACGCCATTCAGACGGCAGCGCCAAATCCGCCGCCATCGCATCAAACGCGGAGACCGCATTCGCGCGTGCCGCCTCATCCTTGGCGGTGCGTGCCATCTCCGAAGCGAGGCGGAAGCGCGCGAGCGCCGGATAGGTGCCGCTCTTGCCGGCGGAGAGCGCGGTCAGGCTCGCCTGCGCCCCGGGTTTGTCGCCATTGGCTTCGGCGATCGCGAGTTCGAATGCGCCGCCCGCAGCCGCACGATCCTTGAATTGCTGAGCCTGCCAGAACTGCCAGCCCGCGACACCCGCAACAAAAATCACGGCCGCCGCGATGAATTTCGGGCCATGCTTCTTCCAGAGTTCATTCGCCTTGTCGCGGCGGACTTCCTCATCCACCTCGCGAAAGATATCCGACATCGGGCTTCCCAATTCTCAAGCGGGCCGCTGGAGCGCGGCCTTTTTCGTTTCGTGCGTCGCTTTAGCCTCAAACGCCGAAGATTCCTACCCCGATCAGCTTGCGGTGCAGCGCGAACATGAAGACCAGCGCGGCAGCCGTGCCAACGCCGATGGCAATCCAGTCGTTCCGCACCATGCCCGAGGGCGCCGGATAGGTCGCGGCCCCAGCACGCTTCAGCGCGATGCGGGCATAGACCGCCCAGGCGAGGAACGAGCCGAAGAGCAGGATGGAGCCAAGATCGCCATTCGCCAGCAGATGCCCCGTCGCCCAAAGCTTCACGGCCGCGAGCATCGGGTGCTTCGCCTTCGCCTTGATCAGGCCGGGCAGATACGTCGCGGCGAGCAAGATGAAGGCCGGAATGATCAGCAACACCGCGAGATGGGAGAGAAAGCGCGGCGGATCCCAAACCGGGATGTAGCCCGCCGCACGATAGACCCCGAAACCATGCGCGATCATCGCGACGCCCATCACCGCCACCAGCGAATAGAGCGAGCGATACATATTCGGACCGAAGCGCTCGACCAGGGATTGCCGAAGGCCGGCCATCCGGGACACAAGATGCCCGCCGAGGAAGATCAGAAGGCCTATGATCAGCGCGCCCAAGGATGCCATGTCGTTCCGTTCTCCTTTTGGTTCAAACCCGGCCGGAAGATGCGTTGCCATGCTTTTGCACGCAAGCCCGTCTGGCCCGTTTCATGCTGGTAACTGGGGCATGATCCGCGCCTGTTCCAGATTGGCTGTGCTCGCCGCTTCGATTTGCCTCGCCGCGACACAACCCGGCGCTCAGCCGCGTGGTGATCGTCAGCTTGTGGTTACGACCGTCGGGCCGGTCGAGGTACTTTACGATGCACAGCGGCAGGGCTGCGACGTCAACGACATCCCTGATGCACCGCTGCGCGCCTATCGCACGGCAGAAGGCACAATCGCGGCTTTCGCCCTCCATTATGACAATCGCCGGCTCGTGGGGCCGGATTTCAGCGCGCTGAAGCTTGAATGCGATGTGGTGTTCCGGGGAACGGGCAACGGTGATCCCGCCCGCTACGATGATCGGGCCTGGATCGCCGCGACCTACACCGAGGATGGCAAAAACGTCTTCGGCCTCGTGCATCACGAATTTCAGGCGCATGCCCATGCCGGTCGCTGCACGTCCCGCGATTATATGGCCTGCTGGTGGAACAGCGTTTTTGCGATTCTCTCGCAGGATGGCGGCAAGAGCTTTGCCCGTGTGCCCTCCCCCGTGATGGCTGCGAGCCCGGAAAAATCCGAAATCGGCCAGGGCCGGCATCGCGGCTTTTTCAATCCGTCGAACATCGTGAAGACCAACTGGGGCTACCAGAGCTTCATCGCCACCACCGGTTGGGCGGGGCAACCCAGCGGCGTGTGCCTGTTTCAGGCGAAATCGCTCGCGGGGGGCGCGGATTGGCGCGCGTTTTCAGGGCGCGGTTTCCATGCCCGCTTCCCCGATCCTTATTCCGAGCCTATGCGTGGCGAAACATGCCAGCCCATCGCGCCCTTCCCCGCTCCGGTAGGGTCGGTGACGCTGCACGAACCCTCCGGCCTGTGGCTCGCGGTGTTTCAGGCGGCGCAGGGCATGCCCGATGGCATGGGCGGCAGTTACCCGGTCTCCGGTCTCTATTCCGCCAGCGCACGGGATCTCACCCGCTGGAGCGCGCCCCGGCTGATCCTCGAAACGAAGACGCTTTACGACAACCCCTGCGGCGAATCGGCTGTCCGCTCCTATCCCTCGCTGGTGGACCCCGCCTCGAAGAGCCGGAATTTCGAGACAACCGGCGATGTCGCGCTGCTGACCTATTCGGAAACGCCGGTGCAGGGTTGCAATCTGCGCCACGAGCGGCGGCTGGTGGCACGCAAGGTGCGGATTTCCAGCTTTTTTTCGCAATAGGCGCTTTCCCTTTTGCCCGGCTTGGGTGTAGGGATGCGCGCCAACATCGACCGGGCCGGCAACGCTTTTTCGTCACGCGGATGCCACAACGCATCGCCAGATGCTTCCCTTGCCCGTGATGAACCGGAGTGTTGGCATGCCGAAATATCTTTCCGCCGGAATCCCCGAAGCGCTCACCTTCGATGACGTGCTGATGCGCCCCGGACATTCCGAGGTTCTGCCGGCGGAAACCGATCTGCGCACGCGCCTCACGCGGTCCATCAGCCTCAACCTTCCCATCGTCTCCTCGGCCATGGATACGGTGACGGAAGCCCGCCTCGCCATTGCCATGGCGCAGGCCGGCGGCCTCGGCGTGGTTCACCGCAACCTCACGCCGGAAGAGCAGGCCGACAACGTGCGGCAAGTGAAGCGCTTCGAGAGCGGCATCGTGATGAACCCCGTCACCGTTCCGCCGGATGCGACTCTCGGCGAGGCTTTGGCCATCATGAAGGCCAAGGGCATCAACGGTTTGCCGGTGGTGGCCGATAGCGGCCCCAACGGCAATTCGAAATCCGGCAAGCTCGTGGGCATCCTCACGCATCGCGATGTGCGCTTCGCCGAGCATATGGATCAGCCCGTGCGCGAGCTGATGACGAGCCACGAGAACCTCGTGACCGTGCGCGAGGATGTGACGCAGGCCGAAGCGCGCCAGCTGTTCCATCGGCATCGCATCGAGAAGCTACTTGTGGTCGATGGCGATTATCGCTGCGTCGGCCTGCTCACGGTGAAGGATATCGAGAAGGCCCGCCTCAACCCCAACGCCAACAAGGATTCGGAGGGCCGCCTGCGCGTCGCCGCCGCGACCACCACGGGCGAGGATGGTTTTCGCCGCACGGAGCTTCTCATCGATGCCGGCGTGGATTGCGTGGTGGTCGATACCGCGCATGGCCATAGCCAGAAGGTTCTCGATGCCGTCACGCGCATCAAGAAGCTCTCCAATGCCGTGCAGGTCATCGCCGGCAACGTGGCCACCGCGGCCGGCACGAGGGCGCTGATCGATGCCGGTGCGGATGCCGTGAAGATCGGCATCGGTCCGGGTTCGATCTGCACCACGCGCATTGTCGCGGGTGTGGGCGTGCCGCAGCTAACGGCGATCATGGAATCGGCCGAGGAAGCGATGAAGCAGGATGTGCCGGTGATCGCCGATGGCGGCATCAAATATTCCGGCGATCTCGCGAAGGCGCTCGCGGCGGGTGCCTCCTGCGCGATGATCGGCTCGCTGCTCGCGGGCACCGATGAAAGCCCCGGCGAGGTGTTCCTCTATCAGGGCCGCTCCTACAAGGCCTATCGCGGCATGGGCTCGCTGGGCGCCATGGCACGCGGCTCGGCGGATCGGTATTTCCAGGCGGAAATCAAGGATTCGATGAAGCTCGTGCCGGAGGGCATCGAGGGCCAGGTGCCCTACAAGGGCCCGGTCGCGAATGTCATCCATCAGCTCGCAGGCGGCCTGAAAGCCGCGATGGGCTATGTCGGCGCCAAGACCATCCGCGACATGCAGGAGAAGGTCGAGTTCATCCGCATCACCAATGCGGGCCTGCGCGAAAGCCACGCGCATGACGTGACCATCACTCGCGAAAGCCCGAACTACCCTACGCGGATGTGAGGATGCGGGCGGCTCTCGCCATCGCTCTTCTGTTCGCCGGGAGCCTTCCCGGCGGAGCGCAAACGCCTACCTTGCCCGAGAACAATCCGAAGGAGCAGGCAGCTTTTCAGGCGAAGAAGTGCCAGCGTTATCGCGAGGCGTGGACTTACGTCGTCAAGCGACGCGGTACGGCCGGGCTCAGCCCGGAATTTCTCGAACGGCATGAAGCCTTCTTCGCGAATGGCTGTGTCACCTCCACGAAGGTCTGCCCGCGCCTGAAGGCCGAATTCGATATGGCCAATGCACTGGTGGCATTGGGCATGAATGCCGGTATGGCCAGCACGTTCTTCCCGTTTTCCTGTTCGCCATAAAAAAAGCCCGCCGAAACGGCGGGCTTTCGCATTCAGAAGGTTCGGAACCGCTTAGCGGCAGCCGCGCTTCGTGCCGCACTCAAGCTGCGTCTTGGCATCGAGACCACGCGCCGGCGGGGTGAGGTCGGTCTGCTGGGCCTGCGAGGACGCGCAGGCCGCGACCGAGATGAGCATGGCGGCGGCGAGCACGCCGTTGATGATCTTCTTCATGGGGATACTCCTGATGAACCAAATGGATCTGCGGTCGGACAGGCTCCCGGAGAGCCGGCGCGACCACAGAACCGGGCTGGTGTCGCCTTCCGCCCCAATCGTGGCAGAAAAGCGGCACATGCATTGGTTTTGAACGGAAATGGTCACGAAAGGGTAACCAACCGTTTCTCGCGCCCGATTGGCTTGACTTGTCCCGGCCTTCACGCCAAGCGATCCGCCAATGACCCCCTCTGCACGCCTTTCCGCCGCCATTGCGCTTCTCGATGAAATCCTCGACCGCAAGCGGCCGCTCGGGCCTGCTCTCGCGGATTGGGGCAAGGCGAACCGCTATGCCGGTTCGGGCGATCGCAATGCCATCGGTAATCTGGTGCATGATACGCTGCGCGTCAAAGCTTCCGCCCAGTGGATCATGGGGTTGAGGGGGGATACAGAAGCATCTTCAAGCGAAGTGGACCCCGGTTCGCGTAAAGAAGATGCGTCAAAAAAAGAATCCGGACGAGCAGCTCTGCTCGGCATGCTGCGCCTGTTGCGCGGCATGGAGGTGGAGGCCATTGCCGCGCTCTTCACCGGCGAGCGTTTCGCCCCTGCGCCACTGACAGAGGCCGAACGCCTGAGCCTGCAGGCGGCTGATCTCTCCGATGCTCCGGCGCATATCCGCGGCAACTACCCGGAATGGCTGGATGAGGAACTTGCGAAAAGCTTCGGCGAGACCCGCGTGGCCGAGGCTTCCGCCCTCGCCTCGCGCGCGCCGGTCGATGCGCGCGTCAACGCGCTGAAGCTCATCCGCCTCAAGGCGATGGAGGCTTTGGGCCATCTCGAGCCTGAGGTCACGTCGCTCTCGCCCTATGGCCTGCGCTTCAAACCCAATGCCGAGGGCCGCGCGCCCTACATTCAGGCGGAGCCCGCCTTCATCAAGGGCGCGGTGGAAATCCAGGATGAGGGCTCGCAACTGGCCTCCCTGCTCGCGGGCGCGAAGCCGGGCATGCAGGTGCTCGATTTCTGCGCGGGTGGTGGGGGCAAGACGCTCGCCATGGCCGTGGAGATGAACAACAAGGGCCAGATCTTCGCGACCGACAACGATGCGCGTCGCCTCGCCCCGATCCATGAACGCATCACGCGCGCCGGGGTGCGGAACGTGCAGGTGCGTACGCCGAAGGGCAAGGAGCCGGCGAAGCTCAACGATCTCGTGGGCAAATGCGATCTCGTGCTGGTGGATGCGCCCTGCACCGGCGCGGGCACCTGGCGTCGTCACCCCGATGCGAAATGGCGCCTTCGGCCCAACGCGCTTGAGATGCGCTGCGAGGAGCAACGCACGGTGCTCGCCGAGGCGAAACGCTACGTGAAGCCCGGTGGGCGGCTCGTCTACATCACCTGCTCGCTCCTCGATGCCGAGAATGGCGCGCAGGTGAAGGCATTCCTCGCGGCAAACCCGGATTTCTCGGTGGTTGACCCCGCTGCGAATGCCAAAGCTGCTGGCCTTGAGGGCATCGGCCAGCATCGCGATGCCTCCGGCCTGGGCCTGCTGCTCTCGCCGCATCGCACCGATACCGACGGCTTCTTCATTTCCGTTTTTACACGCTCCACCTGATTGCCGAAAGGCTGGCCATGACCATTCCGAACCACGACACCGTTCTCATCATCGATTTCGGCTCTCAGGTGACGCAGTTGATCGCCCGGCGCGTGCGCGAAACCGGCGTCTATTGCGAAATTCACCCCTACCAGAAGGCCGACGAGGCCTTCCTGAAGCTTCGCCCCAAGGCGATCATCCTCTCCGGTGGCCCGGATTCGGTGACGCGTGAAGGCAGCCCCCGCGCGCCGGAAGCGGTGTTCCAGTCCGGCCTGCCGATCATGGCGATCTGCTACGGCCAGCAGACCACCGCCGTACCACCGCCGTACAGCTTGGCGGCGTGGTGGAAGGCGGGCACGCGGCAGAGTTCGGCCGCGCGGATATCGAGATCAAGGAAGCCTCCGCGCTTTTCGACAAGCTCTGGGAAGTGGGCCAGCGCTATCCGGTCTGGATGAGCCACGGCGACCGGGTGACCAAGCTGCCCGAGGGCTTCACCGTGAAGGCCACGAGCGAGAACGCGCCCTTCGCCATCGCCACGGATGAGAAGCGCCGCATCTACACCACTATGTTCCACCCCGAGGTGGTGCACACGCCCGATGGCGGAAAGCTGATCG
>JALOTF010000023.1 GCA_025458025.1 Beijerinckiaceae bacterium
CAGGGCGCGCAGCTCGATCGCTTCCGCCTCCGGCGCGGCGAGACAGAAACCACCTTCGACTACAAGAAATATCTCGATAGCGGCGATCATGCCCTGCTGCCTGCGCTGGAACCGCTCGACACGATCTTCGTGCCTGCCTCTCCGCGCACCGGCAATGTGCAGATCGATTTCGACGGCCGCACGCTCTCGGAGGCGGGGGATGGCGGCGAGGATCGTTCTTCCATCAAGGTCTTCGGCGAGGTGAACAAGCCAGGCATCTTCGCCCACAAGCCGGGCTCCACCGCGATTGACCTCATCATGCGGGCCGGTGGCGTCACGCGCTATGCCTCGGTGGAGCAGATCCGCATCATCACCAAGGGGCAGCCCTCGATCTTCAACCTCCAGACTTTCCTCGATAGCGGGAAGACGAGCCTGCTGCCGGAACTCACCGAGGGCGCGACCATTTTCGTGCCGAAGCAACTGGAGGAGATCCGCTCGGGCAAGAACACGGTCTATGTGATGGGCGAAGTCGCGAAACCCGGAGCCTTCGATTCGAAACCCGGTGCGGGCTTCATCGATATCCTCGCCAATTCCGGCGGCCCCACGCGCTTCGCGGATACTCGACAGATCCGGCTCATCAAGGCCGATGGCAGCGTGGTGCTGGTGGATCTCCCGCTCTTCACCGAAGGCAAGGGCGGCAAGCTGCCCGAGGTCTCATCCGGCGACGCGATCTTCGTGCCGGAAAAGACCGACACGAAGGAACCTTCTTGGCTGAAGGTCGCGCCGGATCGCGCGGTGAAGCTGATGGGGGCTGTCACCCGCCCCGGTCGTTATGAATGGTCAGACGAAATGAGCCTGCTCGATCTTCTCGCGCAGGCCGGTGGCCCGACGCAGAAATCGGATATGGCGCGCATCCAGATCCGCGCCTCCGAGACCGACAAGGGCAAGCCTGTGCTCTTCGATCTCACGGCCTATCTTAACGGGCAGGTGACGACCCTGCCGAAGCTGCGTGCCGGCGCGGTGATCATGGTGCCGGACCTGCCCTCGAGCCCCGTCGATATGAAAGGCCAGTGGGTGCAGCAGGCGCCGGAAGCCTCGATCTACATCATGGGGCAGGTGGGTTCGCCCGGGCGTTACGCCTTCAACACGCAGATGGGCTTCCTCGATATCATCGCGGCGGCGAATGGCCCCACGGGCAGTGCGGATTTGCGGAACGTGCGCGTCAGCCATCGCCACGGCAAGGGCAGCCGCGTGAGCAGGGTCAACCTCGCCCGCTATTTCGAGACAGGCGACGACAAGCTGCTGCCGCGCGTGAAGCCGGGCGATGTGATTTTCATCCCCGATCGCAACCGCGAATGGCTCGACAGCCCGAAGGAATCGACCGTCCGCGTCATCGGCGCGGTGGGCAAGCCGGGGCGCTATCGCTTCACCGACGACATGACCCTGCTCGACCTGCTCGCCGAGGCCGGTGGCCCGACTGACAGTGCGCTGCAATCGAAGATCGTGGTCATCAATATCTCGCAGCAGGCGGAAGGCGCGCGGCTCTTTGATCTCGTGACCTTCGCCAAGACCGGCAACATCGAGAAGCTGCCCGTCGTGCGCGCGGGCGACACGGTCTACGTGCCGAATACCTCGCAGAGCGACTGGAAGATCTTCATGGATGGCTTCCGGGACGTTATCCCCATCGTCTCGATCATTGCGCTGATCGGAGCCCTGTGATGAGCGCCCCGAGCCGGATCGATCCGCGCCTCCACACCATGCTGGAGCGGCTGCGCAATGCAAGCTTCACACGCGGCGCGCGGGTCATCGCTTTCACCGCGCCGCACCCCGATGCGGGGACGTCGCTGGTGGCCGCGATGTTCGCGCAGCGCCTGCACGAAACAGGGCTGAAGGTTTTGCTGGTCGATGCCTCGCTGGGCCTCTCGCCCCGCGCGCCGTTCGCACAATGGGCGCCGGGCGATGGGCAGGCGAGCCAGATGGTCGCGAGCCGTGCCGGCGCTCCGGATCAACTCTGGATTTCGGTTCACCCGGAGGATGCCGGGCGCTTCAATGATCCCGCTCGCCTCAAGACCATGATGACCGAGGATCTCGCCGACTATGATGCTATCATCGTGGATTGCGCCCCGGCAGAAATCGGCTCCGGCTCGGCCATCGAGGCGATGACCATCGCGGCGATCGCTGGTGCGACGCTCATCGTTTCGAAGGCCAATCGCACCCTGCGCGCAGAATGGGAGGCCGCCCTGCGCCTCCTTTCTGAATGCGGGGCGCAACTCGCGGGCATTGTCGTAAATGATGTCGATGCCCCGCCCTTCGGCGCCGAAATTGCACGCGAGGCGAGGCGCTTCGAGCGGTTCCTGCCGCGTGTTTCCCGCGCCATCCAGAACTGGGCGCAAAGGGTCGCGTTGTTCAATGCCCCGGTGTGAGAACGGCCCGATTGTGCTGCTCCTCGATTCCTCCGGCCTCGGCGGGATCGAGACCCATGTCGCGACCCTCGCCGCCACCCTGCGCGCCGCGGGCGAAAGCGCGCAAATCCTGTTCCTGACCGACCATGGCCCGAACCCGTTTCATACGCAGCTTCAGGCGCTCGATCTGCCATTTGCGGTGCTCGACGGGCGGGTGGGAAGCCTCTGGCTTTGGCTTCGGCGTGTTCGGCCGCGCCTGCTCCACACCCATGGATACAAGGCGGGGTTGATCGGGCGTCTCGTCGCGCGGGCGCGTGGTTTGCCTGTGGTCTCGACCTTCCATGCGGGGGAGCGCGCGCCGTTTCCCGTGGGGCTCTATCAGCGGCTCGATGAATGGACGAGCCTGCTCGCCGAGCGCATCGCGGTTTCCGCGCCGATTGCGGAAAAGCTGCCTTTTCTAACCACGTTTATCCCCAATTTCATCCGCATCCCCGCAGTGATGGAACGGCCGAAGCGCGTGCCCCGCATTGCCTTCGTGGGGCGCCTCAGCCCGGAAAAGGCGCCGGATCGATTCTGCGCGCTGGCGCGGCGTGTGCAGGCGCCGTTCCATCTCTATGGCGATGGCCCGATGCGGGCCGCGCTGGAGCGCGACTTTGCGGATTGTGTCACCTTCCATGGTTTCCGCACGGATATGCAGGCGGTTTGGCCCGAGATTGACCTGCTCATCATTCCCTCGCGCGCAGAGGGCTTGCCGATGGCCGCGCTGGAAGCGATAGCGCGTGGCATTCCGCTGATCGCGACGGATGTCGGCGCGCTCTCGACCGTGATCGGCGAAGGGGAAGCCGGCTTTCTCGTGTCCGATGGACCGGATGAGGTGGTCATCGCGTCAGCGGCCAAGGCGCTTGATCAATGGCTCGGGATGGGCGAAGCCGCTCGCTCTGATCTCTCTTCCTGCGCCCGCGAACGGGCCATCCGGTATTTCGGCGAAGGCCCCGCGTTGGCGGCAATCCGCGCGGTTTATGCCCGCGCGTGTCGGCAGTGCTGATCACGTACACGGCTCGATCACCAGCAGGGTCCAGTCATCTACCGGGGAATGCGTCAGTACTTGGCGGATCGTCGCATCGACCAGTTCCATGCTCTCGTCGAAGGAGGCATTGGCGGCCATAGCCAGCACATCCGTCAGCCAGGCAGGTGCAGAGGTTCCGGCATTGTCGGCGCGCGGATCCACGCCATCGGTCGGGATGTAGAGCCGCTCACCGGCCGCCAGTTCGAGCGACACCGTATCGTAGGTCGCGCCTTCGATCAGGCCAGGAAGCGGACCATCTGTCTCGACCATTCCGATGCCGAACGGGCTTGCGACAATGGCACGCGGATGGCCGGCGCCGGCGAGTTCCACGCGGCCATCATTGAGCAGATCCACGACCATCATCGTGAGGAACGAGCCGGGCAGCACCGGCTCGCGACACAAAGCGCTGGAAGTCGCAGCGATCAGTTCGCCAGCTGACGTGTGCGGCAGCGCGCCATGGATGCCGCGAATCGCCGCCTTGAAGCGCATGCCCGCGAGCTGGGCGGAAAGCCCGTGCCCCATCACATCCGCCAGCACAATGCGCTTGCCATGATCGAGCCGCAGCACGGAGAGGAAATCCCCGCGCCCGAAGCCGGCGCGCGCCGAAAGCGCCTGCGTTCGGAAGGGACCGAGATGCTCGGGCAGGCGATCATCACCTTCCTGATCGATGCTGCCGCCGAAATAGCGGAAGATCCGCGCATGCTGGCGAATGCTGCGTGCGAGCATGGCCGTCACGGCACCATGCAAGGTTTCAGCGCTCACCGGCTTGAACAAAACTTGCTCCACGCCGGCTTCCGATACGCGATGCAGGATGGCCGTGTCGCGTTCGCCGGTAATCACCATGACCGGCACGGGCGGGCGATCAATATCGCCTTCGAGGATATCGACCAGCTCGCTGCCTTGCCGCCCTTCGAGATGCAGATCGGTGACGATCCCGTCGATGCGTTCGGCGCGCGAGATCTGGATCGCGCTGTCGAGCGAAGCCGCTTTCAGCACGCGATATGGCTGCGAGAGCATCGCGGCATAGGTTTCGAGCAGCAACGGGCTGTCCTCCACCACCAGCAGGGTGGGGCGGCGCTCGCCCATCTGGATTTTGCCGACAAATCGATTGGGCGGTCCCGGCTCGTAGATCACCTCATCCAGCATACTCTCGATGATCGAGAGACCGCGCCCGGATTCTGCGAAGAGGTGGTCGCGCTTCATCCGGCTGTTGGCGAGGCTGCGCTGGAAGCCTTCGAAAGCGCCGCCATCATCGATGATTTCGATGACGATGCTAGAACCTTCCAGTAGCAGGCGCACGCCCAGCTTTGTCGGTTCCGGATCGCCGTGGCGGATGGCATTCGCGCCCATTTCGGCGATGCTCAGCAGGATCGCGTCCCGTACGGCCTCGTTCGGGCAGAGCGTCTGGAGACGCGCCGCGACATCCTTCCGCAGAAGCGAAAGGGCCTGAAGATCGGGCGGGATTTGCGCATCGAACAGGATCATCTGGCGCTTCCCCGCTTACACCCGCGCCGCGCCCGCATCCCGCGGGGCATGCACGCTGCGCACGAGATCAGCCGTTGCAGCCCTAAGCTTGTTGACTTCCGGCGCGATGAAAAACGCACGCAATTCGTCGGATGCCGCGCGCATGCGCCGTCCCTCCGCGCGGGCGATCTCGGCCTTGGCGCGCAGGATGCGGGCGCGTCCCTGCCGCCAGGCCTTCCGCAGGGCTGGGTTCTCGTGATCCCGGTAGCGATCGAGGATGTCAGAAATCGCGAGAAGCCGCTTGTCGCGCTGGGCGGTGAGGCTGTTCGGGCGCATCAGATAGCGCATCGCCACCATGCTGGTGGCTGCCACCGGGGCCATGGCCGCGAGGCGTAGCCAGAGATCCCAATCCTCGGCGGAGGCGAGGCGGGTCGCAAATCCATTCGCATTTTGCAACAGCGTTTTGCGGGCCGCGACGGTGGAGGTGCCCACGAGATTGACCGCAAGCAGGGTCGCCTCGGCCTCTTCCACGCGGAAGAAATGCGAGGGCGGCTGCGCACGAAACTCGGATTTCCAGTATTCGAAACAGGTGCCGCGATCATCGCCCGTGGGGCCGAAATGCCGGTAATCGGTGAAGGTGAAACCGACTTCCGGGTTGCGCTCCATATAGTCCACCTGCACGCGCAGCTTGCCGCGCTCCCAGATGTCATCAGAGTCGAGAAAGGCGATGATAGGCGCTGAAGCAATTGAAATCGCTTCATTTCTGGCGCCAGAGGGCCCGACGCCGCCGGTGTGTAGCACGCGCAGGAAAGGGTTTTTCTGCGAGGCGCGATAGAGCCATTCGCGCGCGCCATCGGTCGAGCCGTCATCGACGACGATGATCTCCGTGCCCGGCACCTGCTGCGCCTCTACCGAGGCGAGGGCAGCCGGCAAAGTGTCGAAATTGTTGCGGTTGGGAATGACGACGCTCACGCGGGCATCGTGGAATTCGGCGCGCATGGAAAAGGCCTCCTGAGAATGCCGGTCGTTCTGCCGGCTGGCACCTGCCTTGCTGATTCCGTGCCGCATGCCGGCTGACCGGCCCTTTCTCCGGGACCACTCATCATGAAGCGCCTTGCCTATCTCCTCGCGGATTTTCCGGTTCTCTCGGAAACCTTCATCGGCAACGAAATCCGGGCCATGCGCCAGAAAGGTCATGAGGTGCTGCCGCTGCTGATGAGCCTGCGCGAGGGCCTTGCCCAACCGGAGGATCGCCTGCTCGCGGAGACGGCTGATCAGCTTCGTGATCTGCCGTATGGCTTCGAGGCGATGTTTCGGCCGCCCGTTGCTGGGTTGTCCCGTGCGTTGAAATTCGTGATGGTGCAGAAGCGCCTGCCGCGTGCCTCGCTGTTCTACCAGTCGTTCCGTATCGCGCGCTTTTTCCGCGAGCGCGGGATCGACCATGTGCATGCGCATTTCGCTGGTGGTGCGGCAGCCCATGCGCTGGTGGCGGCGCGCCTCGCGGGGATCACATGCTCCTTCGTGTGCCATGGACATGATGTCTATGCCGAGCCGGAGGATCTGCCGCTGAAGCTCGCGAGCGCCGATCTCGTGGTTGCGGTCTGCGGTGATCTCGCGCGGGACATCGCGATGATTGCCCCCGCCGCACGGCTCGTGGAAGTGCCTTGCGGGATTGATCCGGACCGGTTTCGTTTCCGCGATCAGGCCACGCCCAATGGGCGTTTGCTTTTCATCGGCCGCCTTGTTGCACAGAAGGGCATTGATGATCTCATCACCGCGCTGGCACTGATGCCGCCGGATGAGCGCCCGGCGCTCGATATTGTAGGCGATGGCCCTTTGCGTGAGACGCTCTCGCGACAGGCGCAGGCTGCGGGGCTGGGGGAAGTGCAGTTTCTGGGCCCGAAGCCGGCGCAATGGCTGGTGGAGAACGGTCCGCGTTATCTCGCGCTCGTCGCGCCCTTCAAGATTGCGCCGGATGGCGCGCGCGATACGGGACCGCTGGTCGTGAAGGAGGCGATGGCGATGGGCCTGCCGGTCATTTCCACGGCCTTCATGGGCGTGAAGGAGACGCTGGATTGCGAGACCGGTTTCCTCGTGCCGCCGGCTGATCCTCTCGGCCTTCATGCGGCCTTGCGGCTTGCAATGCAGCAGGGCCCGCTGAGCCGGACGCGCATGTTGCAGGCCGCGCGCGAGCGGGTTGCCCGGCATTTCTCGCTCTCGGCCTCGGCGGATCGCTTGTCGGCCGCCTTCGAGGGATTGCAACAGTGACCCTCGCGACCCTGCGCCCTTTTCTGTTTTACGCGGCGAGCATCGCGCTGGGCAAAGGGTTGAGCCTCATCACCCTGCCGGTGATGGCGCGCGCGCTCGATCCTGCGCAATTCGTGCGGCTCGACATGGCGGCGAGCCTTGTGGAGCCGGTCGGGCTCTTCGCGGCCTTTGCGCTGGGTGATACGCTGTTTCGCCACGCACGCGGCACGCCGGAGGATTTACGCGTGGCCCTCGGCCGCCTTCTTGGTCTGGGCTTGGCCGTCGCGAGCCTGCTCGTTCTCCTTACGCAATTCGCGCTTCTTCCGCTGGTCCAGGCTTGGCCCAATATGCCAGGCGAAACCGCCCTGCGGCTCGTGCTGCTCGCGGCCTGCCTCGGTGGCATGATCGAGTTGCCGCTGGCCTATATGCGGCTGGGCGGACATGCAGGCTTGTTTCTCACGGTTGTTGCGGCGCGCTCGCTGATGCAAGCGGGCCTTATGGTGGGCTTGCTTCTGTCAGGCTGGGGAATCGATGCGGTGCTCATCGCCAATGCGAGCGTTGATATCGCGATTGTCGCGGTGCTTCTCCTTACCTTGCCGAAGGGCACGCGCCCTGCTTTGGCGCTCGGGCATTTTCGCCCTTTGCTGCGTTATGCCGGACCGATCCTGCTCGGCGGTTTCGCGATGTTCGCGCTCGGTGCTTGTGACCGCTGGTTTCTGGCCGGCAAGGTGGCTGCGCAGGATCTCGCGCATTATGCGCTGGCTGCGAAGCTCGCCCTCGCGCTGGCGCTGCTTACGCAGCCCTTTGCGCTCTGGTGGTATCCGCGTCGCCTTGGCGTGCTCGCCGGGCCGGATGGCATTGCGCGCACCATGCGGTTCTGGATGATCGGCCTCGCCCTCGTGGGCCTCGGGGCGGTGCTGGTGATGCTCGGCGCGCGGCTTCTCATCCTCGGCTTTATGCCCGAGGCCTATCATGGTGCGCTGCGCTATCTCCCTGCGCTTCTCGCGATTGCCGCGCTGAACGAACTCTCTTCGCTCTCCAACGGCGTCGCCTATGCCCGCGCGGATGGCTGGCGGGTTCTCACGACCAACCTCAGCGGCGCGAGTGTTGCGCTGCTGTTCTACCTGCTGCTCATCCCGCCTTTCGGCGTGACCGGCGCGATTGTCGCGACCCTTCTCGGGCAGGTCGTGCGCCTCGGCCTGTTTCTCGCGGATCGGCATGGCGAGGCACGCCTGCCTTATCCGCTGTTGCGCGCGGGGCTGTTCGCCTCTGTCTGCATTGGCCTGGTGGGCAGCCTCGGATGGGGAGCGGCATGAGGCGCGGGCCGCAAGCCATCAAGACGCCGGGGGAAAGCGCGCTTTATGCGATGGCCGCCTGCTTGCTCATTTTCGCGCTGGGCCTGGCCCTGCCGGTGCCCTTGGCCGTGCCGCTGATTGCGATTGCGATTGGCATCCTGCCCTTCGCGCTGCGATTCATGGTCGAGAAGCCGATCTTCCTCTGCGTGGGCTTCGTGGTGTTCTCGTTCTTCCGCATCCACGAAGTGTTCCCCGTGCTGATGCCCTTTCGCATTCCCCAATTGCTGGCGATCCCTACTCTGGGGGTGCTGTTCTGGCATATCGTCGGCACGCGTCGCGCGAAGCCGTTCATCACGGCGGAACTCAAGATCTTCCTCGTCTTCTTCATGCTGGTGACGTTGGGCGTGCCCTTCGCCACCGACAGGCCGACCGCCATCAGCTACTGGACCGCGACCTATGTGAAGATCGGTGTGATGACCTTCGCGATTGCCTGGCTCATTCGCGAAGAGAACGATTTCATGACCTTCATGCGGCTCATCGTGCTCGCCGGCGTGAGCGTCGCGATTATCGCAATCTCGAACAAGCTGCAGGGCATCGGGCTCGTCGAGGGCACGCGCGTGACCATCGGGCGCGATATCCGCTCCGTGTTGGGCGATCCGAACGACCTCTCGCTCGTCTTGCTCTTCCCCCTCAGCTTCGCTGTGGGCATGGCCATCCGGCCGCGCGGCATGGTGGATCGCATCTGGGGTGGCATCGCGACTGGGCTGATCATCTGGGCGATTATCGCAACGCAGAGCCGTGGTGGGTTGCTGGGTATTCTCGCAGTGTTTGGCGTTATCGGCTGGCGGCTCGTAAAGAACAAAGGGATGCTTGTCGGCGCAGGTGCCGCGGCGGGTCTTTTCCTGCTGGCGGTGGCGGATATCAACGAGCGTGCTTCGGGCGGTGCGCATGAGGATGGCATCGACGAAAGCGCCATGGGTCGCCTTTATGCCTGGGAAGCCGCGATGCGGATGGCTATGGGGCGACCGCTCAATGGCGTGGGCCTCGATAATTTCGTGGCAAACTACTTCTTCTATTCCGACCATTGGGACGGCATGAACCATGCCGTGCATTCCACCTGGTTCGGCGTTCTGGCCGAAACGGGATTCCCCGGAATCATCGCCTTCGTGACGATGATCGTGGTGACGATCCGATCATTGCTTCATGCCCTGCGCATCGTGGAAAATGATCGCGTGCCGATGGCCGTGCGGGCCTCCGCTTTGGGGCTCATTTCGGGTGTGGCGGGCTTCCTTGCCTCGGCCACGTTCCTCACGCAGGGCTTCACCTGGCCGATTTATGTGCTCGTGGCGCTCTCGGCCTCTCTTTCGCGATATGCAAAGCGCAATGCCGAGACGCAAAACGCGACGGCCCTGCGCGGCTATACGAGATAAAATCAAGTAATTTCAGTATTTTATGTATTTTCAAGGTTGGCAAGGGAAATGCAAACCCATTCCTCGTCGCGGTTGGAACCGCCCTGTCACGAGGAACAAACATGTGTGGAATCTTTGCCCGTGTGGCGACTGAGCCTGTTGCGGAAACCCTGATCGAGGGTCTGAAGCGGCTTGAATATCGAGGCTATGATTCAGCCGGCATCGCCACTCTGGAAGATGGCGGCATCAGTCGCGTCTGCGCGGTGGGCAAGGTCGAGCGGCTCGAGGCCGCGGTGCGCAACACGGCGCCGCACGGGCATATCGGAATCGCACATACGCGGTGGGCCACGCATGGTGCGCCGAGTGAGCGCAACGCGCATCCGCACATGGCGCCGGGCGTGGCTGTTGTTCACAACGGCATCGTCGAGAACCATCGCGAATTGCGCACCAGCCTCTCCGAGCGCGGCGCACAATTCAAGAGCGAGACCGACAGCGAGGTGATCCCCTGGCTGATTTCAAGCCGCATGCAGGAAGGGCTGGCCCCGATGGAGGCCATCCGGCAGGCGGGCGACGACATGCATGGCTCCTTTGCCATCGCAGCCATCTCCGAAAAGGAACCGGACCTTCTGCGCGCTTTGCGTCGGGGTTCGCCGCTGGCTGTGGCCCATGGCGAGGCGGGAGGGCTTCTCGCTTCCGATCCCAATGCGCTCGCCGGTTTGGCCCGCGAGGCCATCATGCTGGAAGACGGCGACAGTGCCGAGATCAGCCGTGAGGGCATCCAGATTCTCGATGCGCGCGGCCAGAAGGCCATGCGCCAGAGCGTGCGGGTGGATGAACACGCCGCTGCCTTCCAGCCCGGCCCTTACGTGCACCACATGCTGCGCGAAATTCATGAGCAGCCCGAGGTGGTGAGCCGTATTCTCGAGGCCTATCCCTCCGCGGGTTCCATCCTCGGCGCGCTGAGCTTCGATTTCCGCCGCGTCAACCGTGTCACTCTGGTGGCCTGCGGCACCTCGTATTACGCGGCCTGCCTTGCGCGGCGCTGGTTCCAGGAGATCGCAGGCATCCATGCGGAAGTCGCGATTGCCTCGGAATATCGCTACGAGCCGCTCGCCTCGTGGCAGCCGGGCGAGGTGGCGATCGTTATCTCGCAATCGGGCGAGACGGCCGACACCGTTGGCGCGATGCAGCGCCTGAAGAGCCGCAGCATTCCGGTGCTGGCGCTGGTGAACCAACCGGCGAGCACCATTGGCCGGGAGGCGGATTGCATGCTGCCCCTGCTCGCGGGCCCGGAGATCGGGGTTGCCTCTACCAAGGCCTTCACCGCGCAGCTCACGGTTCTGGCGCAGGTGGTGCTGGCGGCGGCGCAAAGGCGCGGCCAGCCGGGCATCGGCCTGCTCAGGGCCTCGCTGCACAAGGTCGTCGATTCCATCAAGGCGCTGCTCCACAACGAGCCGGCAGTGATGGATGTGGCCGAGCGCATCCAGCAGGCCCAGAGCGCGGTGTTCGTGGGGCGTGGTTCGCTCTTCCCCGTGGCGATGGAAGGTGCGTTGAAGCTTAAGGAGATCAGCTACATCCATGCCGAAGGCTTCGCCGCCGGCGAATTGAAGCATGGCCCGATCGCGTTGATCGATTCCCAGACGCCGGTGATCGCGCTTGCCTCCTCCGGACCGCTTTACGAGAAGACCGCCTCGAATATCCGCGAGATCGCGGCGCGGGGCGGGCGCATCGTGCTGGTCGGTGACCGGACGGCCCTGCTCGGCCTCTCCGATGTCTCGATGCAGGCGCTGACCGTGCCGCATTGCGGGGAATTCGTCCAGCCGATCCTCTCTACCATCCCGCTGCAATTGCTGGCCTATCACGTCGCGGTCCTGCGTGGCCTCGATGTCGACCGGCCGCGCAATCTTGCGAAATCGGTGACGGTCGAATGAGCATCGCGCTCACCTTCCGCCAATGGGTGAAGGCGCGCCAGCACCCCCTCGCGCGGGCCCTCTACCGGCTCGCGCAGGAGGCACGCACGGGCGCGATGCCGGTCATTCCGGGCGTTCATGCCGGGCTCTACCGGCTGAGTGCTACGGTTTCCGGTAGCCTCGCCCATCTGCGCCGGGTGCTGTGGGACACGCCGCTCTTCCTCTCGCAGGTCGAGCGGCGGCCTCGCCGGCTGATGCTCTATGGCGGGCGACCCCAGTTGATTGGTCCACTCGCCATCGAGATCGGAGAGGGGAGCCGCATTTCCGGCCAGACGACCTTCACCGGGCGAGCCGCAAGCGGGCGTCCCCGGCTGGTGATCGGCGCGAATTGCGATATCGGCTGGCAGACGACCATTGCCGTCGGCACGGAAGTGCGCATCGGCGATCACGTTCGTATCGCCGGCCGCGCGTTTCTCGCCGGTTATCCCGGCCATCCGCTGGATGCGCCTGATCGGGCGGCGGGCCTGCCTGATCTCGACCGGCAATGCGGGATTATCATCCTGGAAGATGATGTCTGGCTCGCCACGCAGGTCACGGTGAGCGCCGGCGTGCGCATCGGCCGGGGCACCATCGTGGCTGCGGGCTCGGTCGTGACCAAAGATCTTCCACCCTTCGTTCTCGCCGGTGGCATCCCCGCCCGCGTTATCCGCTCTCTTGATCCGCAGGAGCCTCGCCATGAGCCATGACATGATCGTTTTCGGAGAAGATTGGGGGGCTCATCCCAGTTCGACCCAGCATCTCATCCGCCAGTTCCTGCCGCATCGGAAGGTCATCTGGGTGAATTCCCTCGGCCTGCGTGCGCCGCGCCTCGGCCTGCGCGATGGCATGCGGATGTTGCGCAAGCTCAGCGATCTCGCGAGCCGTCGTCTCGTCGCGGAACTGGTTTCCACCGAGGAGGATGCCGATCTTCCCGATGAGATCATCGCGCCAGCGGCGGTACCATTGCCCGGCAACGAGACGGCGGCGAGCCTCACGCGCACCTTCGTCGCACGGCAGGTCAACGCGGCCATGAACCGTCTGGGTGTGAAGCGCCCGCTTCTCTGGACCTCGCTGCCCACGGCCGAACCCCTGCTCGGGGCCTTCGGCGAACGCGCGGTGGTCTATTACGCTGGCGATGATTTCGGCGCGCTCGAAGGCGTGGACCATCGGGCGGTGCTGAAGCTGGAGGAGCGGTTGGCTGAACGCGCGGAACTCATCCTGGCGGCGAGCCCGGAAATCGCCGAGCGGTTCCCGGCGGAACGCACGATGGTCGCGCCGCATGGCGTGGATGTCGATCTGTTTTCCGCGCGGCGACCCTTGCCAACCGACATGCCCCTCGGGAGCAAGATTGTCGGCTTCTATGGCAGCATTTCCGGCTGGATCGACGTGGACCTCATCGCGCAAGCCGCCCGGGCTTTCCCCGATGCGCAGTTCGTGATGATCGGCCCTGTGAGCACGGAAATCGAAGTGCTGGAAAAGCTCGGGAACATCCATTTTCTTGGGGCGAAGAAGCATTCGGAACTGCCGGCCTACGTCCAGCATTTCGATGTGGCGATGCTACCTTTCCGGGATACGCCGCAGATCCGCGCCTGCAACCCACTAAAATTACGAGAATATCTGGCATCCGGGGCGGCGGTCGCGTCCACGGACTTCCCCGCGCTCGATCCCTATCGCGCGCTGATCCATGTCGGGGCCACGCCGGAGGCCTTCATCGAGGCTATCCGGAAAGCGCTGGATGACAAGCCGCGTGCGGCCCTGCGCCAGCGCGTGGTGCAGAACGAAACCTGGTCGCGCCGCGCGGAAGATATCGCCGCCGTGATCGACCTTCTGTGAGAACGCCCAAGGAGGGTCTCATGCCGTTCCGATTGAATATCCGTCCGGGCCTCGCATTCCTGCTGGTGGGCCTCACTGGCTGTGCGGCGCCGATCAAGGCGCTGATGGGCGAGCCAGTTCTGGTGGTGGACCAAGCCACGATGAAGGCGGCGGATGCTCACGATGAGGCCTTGCGTCTGGCCCTCATGGAAAAGGGTCAGGCCCTGCTGAAGGCGCGCGGCCAGCCGCCTGCAGTTGAGACCGCTGTTGCCACGGCATCCTCTCACAAAGTTGCTCCTGGCCCCACGCCTGCTCCGCGTGGGGCCACGCCAGCGGTTTCGGCCATGCTGGCGCGGGCGCGGATGGCAGAAGCGCCGCGCCCCACTTTTTCCCCTCCTGCGTCACCGCAGCCGGATCTCACCCGCGCCATTCGGGTTAAGGACGAGACGCGTTTTCAATCCTCCCCCACGGGCTCGGCGGACCGCAAGCCCGACCAGATTGTGATCCGCTTCGCGCCGGGCGCTGCGGCTCTGGATGCCGAGGGGAATCGCACGCTGGCGGAACTCGCGCGGCGCTCCGAACTCGCGTCTTCCGCCACGCTCGTGCTGGTTGCCGGCCTTGCCGGCCAAGGCACGCCATGGGAGCGGATGCAGGCCGCCTCCGAGCGGCTGGAGGTGATCGCGCGGCATGTGCCGCCGCCGCTGAAGGTCGAGCGGCGCTTCGAGCTGGAACTCGAAAACCGGAGCGTGCGGCTGGAACTCCATAGCGAGGCCCGGTGATGCGCCTACCCCTTGATGTTTTTTCGCTCTTGCTTGCGGCGGGTTGGCGACGGCGGTACCTGATCGCCACGCCGATGATGGTGATGCCTTTTCTCGCGACCCTTTCGGGCGTGATTGCGCCGAAAACCTACGAGGGCCGCACGACCCTGCTGGTGCAGGAGCCGGCGAAGCTCAATCCATTTCTGAACGATCTCGCTGTCGGCACAAACGTGAAGGATCGCATGCCCGCGCTTTCGGCGCTGCTGCATTCGCGGCATGTGCTCGACAAGGTGCTGGTGGATACGAAGCAGGTGGATGAGAATTCTTCACCCGCGCGCCGGCAGGAGATGATCAGCCTCCTATCGGCGGCGATTTCCGTGAAGCTCACGGGGTCGGATCTCATCGAGATCAAGATCCGCGGCAAGCGTCCCGATGGGCTCTATCCGGTGCTAACGGCGGTGACGAACCGCTTCATCGAGCGGCTCGTTTCACCCGAACAGGGCGCGATTGTCGCGAGCCAGAATTTCCTTGAAACGCAGCTTGACCAGCGCCGCACGGCTTTGGCGGCTGCGGAGGCGGAGTTTTCTGCCTTCAAGGTGCGCAATGCCGACAAACTTCCCGCTCTCTATGCCGCGAATGTCACGCGCCTCGGCCAGCTTCAGCAGAAATTGCAGGAGCGCGAGATGGAACTCGCCACCGCGCAGGCCGGCTTCGATGATATCCGCTCGCGCATTGCGGGGGCCAATCCGGTCATCGGGCGGCTGGAGGAGGAGATTGTCCGCCTCACGAGCGAACTCACTGGTTTGCGCGCGCGCTACACCGAGGAACATTCCGAGGTGCAGGGGGCAGAGCGCCGGCTTCGGCGCACGCAAAGCGAGCGCGCGGCCCTGCTGGAAGCAAGTTCCGCGCTGAAAACCATGGATCTCGACCGGCTCTGGCATATCGCGGCCAACATGGCGCATGGCGATGAGGGCAAGCCGCAGGCGACCCTGCTGATGTCGCAGCTTCAGCGTCTCCAGGATGCGCAGGCGCGCCGGGTTACCATCGAGAAGGATGTCGAGGAACTGCGCCGGATGATCGCCGATCTTCAGCGCACCATCGGCGAATTTGCACCGATCGAACAGGAGCAGCAGCAGCTGGAACGCGCCATTGCCGCCGCGCGCGAGATGCACGACCAGTTGCTGAAGCGCAGCGAGATGGCCCGCGTGACCGGCGCTCTGGGCCGCTTCGAGGCGCCGGAGCGCATCAAGATCATTGATCCGCCCTCCGTGCCGGTTTCGCCGGTGGGGCCGGGGTTGGTGATCTTCCTGCTCGCGGGTATTGTCGGCGGCATCGCGGTGGGCATTGGCCTCGCGGCGATCACCGAATTTGCCGACCAGCGTTTGCGGCTCGAGGAGGATTTCCGCACCGAGGCCGGTCTGCCCATGCTGGGCCGCGTACCGCGCCTCGCCTTGTGCGCGGAGCCGGTATGAGGCCTCACGATACCAGGCGTTCCGCTTCGCCCATCTGCCAGGACTGGATGCGCCGGTAGAGGGTTGAGGGCGCGACATCGAGCGCCGCTGCCGCGCGCGGAATGGAGCCGCCGCATTGGTCGATTGCCGCCTGAATGATCCGCCGGATCGAGGTTTCCAGCGGCTCGATTGCCTGTGCCCCCCTGAAGCTGCTCTCCCGCAGGCCCGGGCTGACCGGCGCTGCGACAACCGGCATGCCCGGGCGACGGTCGAGCATCGCATGGGCCTGCACTTCGCGGGGAAGGTTCGCGAGCGTCACCTGCGGACCTTCGCCCAAAACCACGACATTGCGGATGACATTCTGCAACTGGCGCACATTACCGGGCCAGGAATAGGCGCGCAAAGCCGCCTCCGCCTCCGGCATGAAACCGGTGAAGCTCTTGCCATCCTCCTTGGCGAAGCGGGCCAGGAATTCGCGGGCGATCAGCAGCACATCGTCGTCGCGGTCGCGCAGGGGCGGCAACTCGATCGGCACGACATGCAGGCGATAGAACAGATCCTCGCGGAAACGCCCGGCGGTCACCTCGGCCTGTGGATCGCGGTTCGTGGCGCAGACGATGCGCACATCGACCTGCCGGAGCTGGTCTTCGCCCACGCGCTGGATGGTCATGGTCTGGAGAAAGCGCAGCATCTTCGCCTGCAGGCCGAGATCCATCTCACAGAGTTCATCGAGGAAGAGCGTGCCGCCATTGGCCTGCAACACTGCGCCCTTGCGATCGGAAATCGCGCCGGTGAAGGCCCCCTTGGCATGGCCGAAAATCTCACTTTCGAGCATATCGCGCGGGATGGCCGCGCAATTGATGGCCACGAACGGCCCGTTCGCGCGGCGGCTGAGGCGATGCAGCGCCTCGGCGCAAAGCTCCTTGCCGGTGCCGCTTTCACCCGTGATGAAGACCGTAGCGTTGGACGGGGCTGCACTCTGGATGATGCGATAGGTCGCCTGCATGGGCAGGGACCGGCCAATGAAATTCGCGAAATGGTCGCGGTCGAAAGTCTCGGTGATATCCGCGAGGGTATTCGCCATGGCGCGGCGCTCGATGGCGTTGCGCATGGTGACCTTCAGGCGCTCGGCATTGAAGGGCTTCATGATGAAGTCGAACGCGCCTTCGCGCATCGCCTCCACCGCAAGTTGCACGGAGCCCTGCGCGGTCATCATGACGACCTCAACCGGCAATTGCCGTGCCTTCACGAGGCGCAGGATATCGAGGCCATTGCCATCAGGCAGGTTCACGTCGATCAGCAAAACCGAGGGCAGCGTTTTTTCGAGGGCCGCGATGGCCTCATCCGCGCGGGCGAAGAGATCGACTGCATGTCCGTCCGAGAGCAGCATGGCGCGATAAGTTTCGCCCAATGCCGTTGAATCCTCGACGATCATCGCACGCGCAGATCTTATCACCGGTTTCTCCAGTTCATGCTTCGTCCGCCCATTCAGGGCGAGGGTAGTCATGGCAGCAGAGTGTTTGAATCCCGTTGCTGCCAATCGGGTTTTCGGGCTCTGGCTTCCAAGTGGTTAGTTCAAAGCGATGCTTTTTTGGCGTTGGCGTAGTGTATCGAGTGTCTGGGCGATTTCGCCGAACAGGGCATCGACCTGCGTGGGCAGGATACCGTCATCCGATTTCTCCACCGAGGATGCGGCGGTTGCACCGCTCTGCGAGCCATATTGCCCGAGCACGCCCGCGAGCTTATGTGCCGCGCGGCGCACTGTGTCGAAATCGCCGCCTTTCAGCGCCTGCGACACGCGCTGGTGCTCGGCCTCGATATTCGCCACGGCGGTGCCCAGAAGATGCGCGAAGATCTCCGTGCCGCAGACCTGCTCGAGTTCGGCAAGCATATCCGGCTCCTGCGATGCGTCCTCGAACGGCAGCGCCTCGCGTGTGAAGGCGCCATCGATCACCCGGTGGAGCAGCCGGGCGAGTTCCTCCTGCCGGATGGGCTTCGCGAGATGCTCGTCGAAGCCGGCTTCCAGTGCTTCCTGCCTGTCCGTGTGGAAGGCCTGCGCGGATAGTGCGACAATTGGAATGAGCCCCCGCCGCCCCGAGAAGCGACGAACCTCCGCCACCGCCTCGAGCCCGGATTTCCGCGGCATCTGGATATCGAGAATGCCGAGGTCAAAATCCTCGCTGCGCAGCAGGTCCAAGGCCATCTGCCCGTCATGGGCAAGGGTGACGCGGTGGCCATGCCTCTCCAGCATGGTGCAGATGACGAGCTGGCTCGCCGGAGTATCTTCCGCCACGAGAATGTTGAGCATGCGCATGGGGCGCTGCAGCAACTTCTCCGCGGGTTGAGCGGTTGACAGGTCTGGTTGCGGCGCGCGCTCGGCGGGCAGAACCACCTCGAAAGTCGTGCCGGGGCCGGCCGTTTCGAGGAGGCGTATACTGCCGCCCATCATGTGGACGAAGCGCGCGGTGATCGCGAGGCCGAGGCCTGTTCCGGCAATCTGGTCGCGATCGCCGGAGCGTCCGCGCTCGAAGGGCTGGAAGATGCTTTTGCGCATGCCCGGCGGAATGCCGATGCCGGTATCCGAAACGAGGAAGCGCAATTCCTCGCCGCCGGAGGGGGCAGCTACCACGCTCACCTCCAGCGAGACCTCGCCCGCCTTGGTGAATTTCACGGCATTGCCCAGGAGATTGATGAGCACCTGATTGAGATGCGGACCATCGAGCAGCAGGTGACCCGGTACTGAATCCGCGATAGCCGCATGCAGTTTGAGCCCCTTCTTCTCGGCAAGCACCGACATCATGCGGGCAGCACCCTCCACCAGCGCGCGCAGGTCGGTCGCGCTTTTGCGCACATCGACCTTGTCCGCTTCGAGCCGCGAGAAATCGAGGATGTTGTTGATGAGGCTCAAAAGGTGGGTGCCGGAATCCTCTATGCCCTCCACAAAGCGCGCCTGTTCCGGTGTAAGGGCCGTGCCCGCCAGCAGGCTGGAAAGGCCCAGCACGGCATTCATCGGTGTGCGGATTTCATGGCTGATCATCGCGAGGAAGTCGGATTTCGCCCGGTTAGCAGCATCGGCGATTTCCATCAGCGATTTCATCCGCTGAGCCTGCTTTTCGATGTCGTTGCGCGCATCTATCAGCGCGAATTCGCGGTTCTTGAGTTCGGTGATGTCGTTGAATACGGTCACCACGCCACCCGACCGCGTGAGGCGGTTGGAAACCTGCAGCCAGCGGCCATCCTCCAGCGCTTCGATGAAGCTCGCGGAAACCCCGCTGCGGCGGCGATATTTGCGGGCGGAGACCTCCTCCTCGATCGCGAGGCAGGGCGTGATATGGCCGGTTGCAAAGGCCGCATGCAGGAAATCGTCGAAGAAGAGACCGGGTTCGATCCTGTCCGCAACCTTGCTGAAAAACGCCTTGTAGCGGGCGTTGCACATCACCAGCCGGTCATGTGCGTCATAAAGCACAAAGCCTTCGCCGATGCTTTCGATGGCGTCGTTCAACACCTCGTTGGCGCGCTGGTTATCCTCTGCCAGCGTGGCCATGTGCTCGGCCTGTGCTCGCAGGTGTTCACGCGCCGCTTCGAGATCGGCGAGGTGCCGCTTGAGTTCGGTGATGTCGGTGCGGATGCCCACGCGCCCGCCATTGCTGATGCGACGATCCGAGATCATCAGCCAGCGGCCATCGCCCAAAGCCTGCTCGAAGGGCTCGCCCATATCGTGGCGGCGGGCTAGGCGCTGCTGTACCCAACCCTCGGGATCATCTTTCGCATCGCTGTACTGGCCTAGCGCGACGCCGTAGCGGATCAACTCCTCGAAGGGCGTGCCGGGCACCAGTTTCTCTGCCGAAAGTGCGTAGATTTCCCGGTATTTTCGATTGCATCGGACCAGACGATCCTCGGCATCATAGAGCACAAAGCCCTCGTTGATGTTTTCGATCGCCTCGTCGAGCTGGTGCCACGCAGCATCGGCCTCCTTGCGTGCAGCCAGCGATTCCGCCAGATGCCGCCGCGCCCGTTGCTCGGAGCGCCAGAGCGAGACCACAACGCTTCCGATCAGAAGCAGCAGCGCGCCGATCAGCACCGAAAGCTCGCGCTTGATCTCGTGCTGGGTCTCGGCCACGGCCTGTCGTTCCTTGCGGTCGCTGGTCAACGCCGCAACGGTAATCATGCGCAGGGGCTCCAGATGCTTCTGCATCCGCGAGCGCAATTGCATCAGCTGATCATGGTCGAGGTTCCCCTGCACCTCTGCTTCGATCGCCTTGAGATCAGCGAAGAGCGCCGCCATGGCCTTCTGCAGCTCCGGCTGCTCCGCAATGGAGCGCGCGAGCACACCCTGCTGATAGAGAGCTACCCGGCTCCAGAGGATGTCGAAGCGCTTTTCGAGCTGATATTGTGCATCGGGCCGTGCGCCCTCGGCCGCATCGGACAGGGCGGTGAGGAAATAGTTCAGTTCGATCTCGTTCTGCGCAGCAGCCCAGAGAACGTTCTCGGAGATCGTGTAATCCAGTCGCCGCTCGATATCGAGGTAGCGATTGATCGCCAGCGTGGTCATCACCACGAACAGCAGGAGGAGCGCGCCGATAAGGGCGCGCACCCGCGCTGAATTCGTCTGTGGGCTGGCGCTCATCCGTCCCTCGGTCTTGGCGCTTACTGGATGTCCAGCGAGCGAAGCTGCCAGATCCACTTGAAGTTATGCTTCTCGTCTTTCAGTTCCGGAAACGTGTCCCGCGGATAGACGATCCAGATCGGGCCACGGTCGCGCCGGCGCAGCTCGGTGCCGTCGGCTTTCATCGCGAGCACTACCGGATATTTCCGCAGTTCCGCCGTTTCGAGTTCGATCGCATAATTGTTGATGGCGACCGCCTTGATACGAGCGCCGTTCGCTCCCACGGCCGCCAACAGGCGCGCAGCCGGCACGCCCTCGAACACGGTTTCCTTGTCCGCCCAGGAATGGGAGGTCTTCAGCTCGACGAGGCCGAGATTGGCCAGCATCTCGCGGTCGAAATCCGCGCGCCCCTCGGCGTTGGTGCGGGTGATCTTCCCCGTGACCGAGAGGATCACTTCGCCTTTCGGCTTGGGCAGATCCTGCGCGGTGGCGGCAGGCGCTGCGATGGCGAACAGGAACAGGGCGAGAAAGGCACGGCGAAGTGTCATCTGTCGTTTCATACAATCCCCCTTTGCTTAAGGTGCGGCTTGCCCTGCAATCCGCGTACTGCCTTCGCGAGGGTGAATGCCATGCTGGTGATATGCGGCCGACCTAGCAGGCAAGCCTTTGAATATTCTTTATGTTTGAGTGAAATTTCGAGCTTTTCGCCCTTTTCGGCGCTCCTTGCAGATTGCAACAAAGGCTGTTTCGCGATTTGCGAATTGCAAAGCCGAAAGGGGGGCAACGCTGTTTCCCCTGCGATTGCCGGAAGTTGCCGCGCACCGCCCTTGATCCGGGAATGCTAGGGCGACTACAACGAAGGCGCCCCGCGTTCCGGTCTCCGTTTGTCCTCGTCTCCGAGAGGGCAGGTGAGGGGACGCTCCGCATCAACCCTCATCCGCTTCTGCCGCGCCCCACGGGCCCGGTTTCCGGCGACCCTCAGTGCGTTCTCATCTACGGAAGAGCCAAGACCGGCATGCCCTCTCGCAATCCTCGTCTTGGCATCCTCCTGATGATGCTGACCATGCTGGTTTTCGCCACACAGGATGCGTTGTCGCGATACCTCGCAGTGCAATCCAACGCGATCACGATCAACTGGATCCGCTTTGCCTTCTTTGCGGGCGTTGTCGTCACCTTTTTCGCGAGCCGGGCCGGGGGGCTTCGCGCAGTTCTGGCCACCAATGCGCCGGGTCTTCAATTGGCGCGCGGGCTGGCGCTCATCACGCAGCTCAGCATTTTCGTTTATGCCTTCACCGTGCTCGGGCTGGCTGAGGCGCATGCGGTCTTTTCGGTTTATCCGCTGATCATCGTCACGATGTCGGCGCTCATCCTGCGGGAGAAGGTGCCACTTCTGCGCTGGGTGGCCGTGGGCCTCGGGTTTTGCGGCGTGCTTGTGCTGCTGCGGCCGGGCTTCGGTGTGCTGCATCCGGTGGCGCTGCTTGTACTGTGCGGGGCGACGATCTTCGCGCTCTATTCCGTGCTGACGCGCCTTGTCGCCCGCCATGACAAGCCTGAAACCAGCCTGGTCTATATCGCGTTGATCGGGTTTCTGGCGCTGAGCCTCGTGGTTCCGTTTTTCTGGAAGCCGGTGCCCTTCCGCGATTGGGGCTGGATGGCCTTGCTCTGCGTGCTTGGCTCCACAGCGCATGGCCTGCTGATCAAGATTTACGAACTGGTGGAAGCCAATGTCGTGCAACCGCTAGCCTATCTTCAGCTCGCTTTCGCCACCGCCTATGGCATTTTCCTGTTCGGCGAGCGCCCTGATCTCTGGACCTGGATCGGCATGGCCATCCTGATCCTGAGTGGCGCCTGGGCTGCGCGGATCGGGCGCTGAACCTGCGCCAGCGATCTGATCGTCGTGGATCAACCGACCGCGCGCTCGGGATCACGCAATCGGCCTGCGATCCGCTGCTGATGGCTTACTGAGTATTCTGAAGGAGGCAGCCGCAACGCCGACTGCCTTCGCCACTTTGTACCAAACATCAATGGCCCGGCAGGAGCTCCAGGGTCTCTATGGCTCTCTGGCTGGTCTCGTTGTGCCGCTGGTAATGCAGGCCTCAACCAATACCCCGCTCTTCTTGGCAGACACCTGCCATGCGCTGGCCCAATGCTCAGAAAGTGGCAATCTTCCGCTTGATCTCTGCGATCATCCGCTCGCGTGTCCGGTCATCGGCGGCATTGTCCAGCGCCTCATTCAGATCTGCGAGCAACGCGGCGCGCGCATTGTGCCAATCGAGCCGCGAGACGGATTCCGTTTCGATGCGCGGAATCGTCGGTGCCTCCCCAGCGCTGACATGACGATGCTCGATTGAAAAGGCTTCGTCCATTTTCGGGATGACGACCCGACCCTTGGCGAACCCCTCGGATTCCAGACGCCGCCTGAGCCCCATCAGGTTCTCCGGTTCGCCATGCAACAGGAAGATGCTTCCAGTGACAGGCTTGCGCGCCTTGGCCCATGCGACCAGACCCAGGGCATCCGCATGGCCGGAATAGACATCGATCGAGCGGATGGCCGCCTTCACGCGGATATCATCCCCCTGAATCCGCACCCATTGGCGTCCGTCCTGCAACAGCCTGCCCAATGTGCCGACAGCCTGAAAACCGACAATCAAAACGGTCGCTTCCCTGCGGGGCAGCAATCGCTTGAGATGATGCCTCACCCGCCCGGCATCGCACATGCCGCTTGCGGCGATAATGATGTGCCAGCCCCGGATGCGTTCGATCGATCGGCTCTCATCCGCACTTTCGGTGAAGTGCAGCAGGTTTGATTCCCTGAGGCGACGAAAGCGCTCCGTGCCGTCCCTCGTCTGGCTCTCTTGCAGGAAAACCTTGCTCGCACGGATTGCGAGCGGTGAATCAAGGAAGATTGACCCGCGTGGCGCATCTCCGCTTTCCATCAGTTCGAGCAGATCGACGATCAGTTCCTGCGTCCTCTCCACCGCGAAGGCGGGAATGAGCAGCGGGCCGCCTGCATCATGGGCAGCATGGAGCGCCTCTGCGAGCACTTTTCGGCGCTGGTTCTGCGTGACGGGCTCACGCTCCACATTGCCATAGGTGCTCTCGATGATCAGGTGATCAATGCCTTGCGGTCCTTCGGGATCATCGGCGAATTCGCGCCCGCCCGGGCCGAGATCGCCAGAGAAGAGCATGGTCTCGGTCGCATCGCCTTCCACCACCTCCACCTCGATCGAGGCCGAGCCGAGGATATGCCCGGCATTCCACCATCGGGCGCGAATGCCCGGCGCGACCTCGAGCCAGCTGTCGAGCGCCACGGCGCTGAACTGGCTGAGGCAGGCTTCTGCATCAGCCTTGGTGTAGATCGGCTCGACCGTCTCGCGGGCCCGCTGGGCATTGCGGCGGTTCAGCGTCTCGACCTCCATCTCCTGAATCGCCCCGGCATCCGGCAGCATCACGCCGCATAGGGCGATCGTGCCCGCCGTGGCATGGATCGGCCCGGTAAAGCCTTGCACAGCGAGCTTGGGGATCAGCCCGCTATGGTCGATATGGGCATGGGTGAGGAGCACTGCGTCAATCGAGGTAGGAGAGAACGGAAAATCATTGTAATTCAGTTGCTTCAGGGTTTTTGGACCCTGAAAGAGGCCGCAATCGACCAGCACCTTGGCGCGGCCGGTCTCGATCAGCACGCAGAAGCCGGTAACCCCGCCTGCCGCTCCCAGGAAGTGCAGTTTCGTTTTCATGGTGCGCCTCGTCGCGGAGGGTTGACGACCGCCTCGGCCAGCGGCCCGGCGAGCGGAAAGGCATTGCTGGGATGGCCAATGGAATCGGTTGAGCGGATGCGGGCGATCCCCGCTTCCCGCATCCGCGCTGCCGCAGCATCGTCGAAGAGGGCATGCGTGATCACGGCTTCGATTGAACGTGCTCCGGCGGTTCGAAGCGCCTCGGCAAGGCGGGCCATCGTTCCGCCGGTCGAGCAGATGTCGTCAAGGATCAGCACCGGTCTGTCCGCAACATCGAGGCCCGTAGGCGGCACAAGATCAACCTGCCGGTCACCCGCGCGCTCCTTGGCAAAGGTCGCGAACGAGCAGCCAAGGCGCGTCGCAAGCCGATTCACCAGCGGCGTGGATTCGATATCCGGCCCGATGATGACAAGACCGGGCGGCGTGCCGTCGGCAGCAATCGCATCGGCGAGGAAATCCTGCGTCGGGAGCACCTGCCACACCGTGCCCGGATAGGCCGCACCCAGATCGGCGGTGCGGTGGAGATGCGGATCGACGGTGATGATCCGCCCGAAGCGTTCCGCCAGCAACCGGCACAAGACCGCCTGGCTGACCGGTTCGCCCACATGGAACGCGATGTCCTGCCGGAGATAGGGCAAGTAAGGCGCGATCAGTTCCATGCACTGCACGTTTGGGTCGCGCGTCAGCGCATCATGGGCGAGGAGCAGAGCCAGCAGTTTCTCGTTGGGCTGGTTGAAGCTGCGATAGATCAGCACGGTGGCTGCGCTGGCCGGAACACGTGGGCAGATCTCGCCATCGGGAAAGCGATGCAGTGCGATTTCGGCGCAGGGAAGACCCAATTGGCTCGCCAGAGCCGAGGCCGGACGCTGGTCTTCCGAAAAGGCGAGGAGAATGGCGTCACGCATGTCAGCACGGACCGATCTGAAAGCCCGAATCCTGCCGCGCGGCTGCGCAGGCCGTGGCAAATTCTGCGGCGTCCTCGGCATGGATGCGGTAGAGCGCCTCGCCCTTTCGCACCCGTGCGCCAATCCGGTGGAAGAGATCGAGTCCCGCTCCGGGATCGGTCGGCGCGCCGGCGAGCCGAGCAATCCGCGCGATGCGAAAACAGTCGATGGCGGTGATCACCCCATCGCGATCAGCCATGATTTCCTCGGTCAGTGAGCCGAGAACCGACCGCACAGGTGGTGGTCCCTGCGTGGCGACAATTGTTTCCATCGCCCGGAGCGCCGCACCGGAATCGAGCAGTTCACGCGCCCGGACCAGCCCTTGGCCGCCCCGGAGACCAGGGTCGAATTCGAGGATGCGCGCCGCGAGCATCAGCGATTTCTCGCGCAAATCGACCGGCGCATCCGGATCGCCCCGCAGCACCGCCATCACATCGCGCGCTTCGAGGAAGGGGCCCACGCCACGGCCGATGGGCTGGGAGCCATCCGTGATCACCACATCGATCACGAGGCCGCAACGGTCAGCCACGAACTCGAACAGCTTGCGCACGCGTTGGGCATAGGCAGAGGAGCGGATCTTCGCCGTTGGCCCGACGGGCAGATCCAAGACGAGATGGGTCGTACCGGCCGCGATTTTCTTCGACAGGATCGAAGCGACCATCTGCTCAGGTGTATCGAGCGCCAGCGGTCGCTCGACGGATATCAGGATGTCATCGACCGGAGACAGCTTGATGTGGCCGCCCCAGGCAATGCAGGCATGAGCGGTTTCGACGACCTGCCGGATCTTGGTTGCATCCAGATCAACAGAGGCCAGAACCTCCATCGTATCGGCGGTTCCCGCCGGCGAGGTGATGGCACGCGACGACGTTTTCGGCATGGTCAGGCCATGCGCCGCCACGATGGGCGTGACAATCATGGTGGTGCGGTTGCCGGGAATGCCACCGATACAATGTTTGTCGACCACCATCGGGGCAGCCCATTCGAGGCGCTCGCCAGCCCCGACCATCGCATTGGTGAGCGCAAGCACTTCGTCTGCGGTCATGAAACTTGCACAGGCGATGAGAAAGGCAGCGATTTCGATATCGGAGAGCCGATGGGCGGCAAGATCGCGAATGACCGCGGCAATCTCGTCGGGCGAAAGGGTCTCACCACGGATCTTTGCCTGAATGACCTCCACGCTCGGCGCGGGCGGCGCCAGCGAGATCCGTACCGGTGAGCCGGCCGCCAGCCCAAACCGGCGGAAGGCTGGCTCTGTGAGGCCCACCTCGTCATCTGCCAGCAAGGCTGGATCATCGACGATCAGGATGCTGGCTGTCAGTTCAGCTGAGCCGGACTCCAATTGCACCTTGCGGAAGCCCTTCAGGCGTTCCGGGCGCAGCGCCCGGCATCGCCGCGATAACAGGACTACGCTTTCCCGCAGGGTGTCGACCGCAATAGGGCGAATGCGCAAGGTCGCAGGCTCATCCATGTTTCATATATAGAGGAAAACCGGCGACTTTGCGCGGAAATAGATCAAGGTGCTCTGCCAACGCGCGTGGAACACTTCATCAAGACGGTCCCGCCCCGAGCCGGCGCTTTCGGGTGGATGCCCGGTAGCAGGGTGTTATGCTGGATCGCGAACGTGCCGTTTCAGCGAGACGCCCCAGAATGAGCGCAGGTGCCGCCAGATGCCCCCAGCCAGCAGGGCGAACGACAATCGTGGGCCGGATATCTCCAGCCAGACCGTGGTGTTCCGGGCGCGTGGGCTGGCCAAGACCTATGGCGCGCGCGAGACGGCAGTCCACGCCTTGCGCGATGTCGATCTCGATATCTCGGAAGGGGAGTTCATCGTCCTTCTTGGTCCCTCGGGCTCGGGGAAATCGACACTTCTCAACATTCTTGGCGGCCTTGATGCGCCCACGAGTGGTGAAGCGCGGTTTCGTGATCACGAATTGACCGGTGCATCGGAGGACGAACTGACGACCTACCGGCGCGAGCATGTGAGCTTCGTGTTCCAGTTCTACAACCTCATCCCTAGCCTGAATGTGGCCGAGAATGTGCGGCTGGTTGCGGAAATCGCGGCGAATCCGATGCCGGTGGAGGAGGCGGTCGCGCTGGTGGGGCTCACCCCGCGGCTTCATCATTTCCCGTCCGAACTCTCGGGCGGTGAGCAGCAGCGCGTGGCGGTTGCGCGTGCGATCGTGAAGCGCCCGGATGTTCTGCTCTGCGATGAGCCGACTGGTGCGCTCGACAGCGAAACCGGCCGCCTCGTGCTCGGCGCCATCGAGAAGGCGAACCGCGAACTGGGCACAACCACCGTAGTCATCACCCATAACTCGGTTATTGCAGGTATGGCCCATCGGGTGCTGAGCCTTCGGGATGGACGGATTGTCGATGTCTCGATCAATCCCAACCGCAAAAGTGCCGGGGAACTGTCGTGGTGATCCCCGGCAGAATTCTCAATCGCAAGGCGCTGCGCGATCTCTGGGCTTTGCGCGCGCAAGTCATCAGCATCGCATTGCTGATTGCGAGCGGCATCGCTGTTTTTGTCATGTCGGCCTCCAATTATGCCTCCCTGCTTCGAGCCCGGAACACGCATTATGCGGCCGAGCGTTTTGCGGATGTGTTCGTCTCCCTGAAACATGCGCCGTTGGCCGTCGCCGAACGGCTGAAGCTCATCGATGGCGTAGGGGTCCTCGAGGCGCGCATTGCGGCTACCGTCCGGATCGATGATCCCACGAGCGAATTGCCGGTTTTGGGCCGCATGCTGTCTCTGCCCCGGCATGGCCAGCCTGCGCTGAACCGGCTGGTGCTGCGAAGTGGCATCTGGCCCGATGCCGCGCGCACAGATCAGGTTCTGGTCAACGAGGCTTTTGCCGAGCGCCGTGGCTTGCGTCCCGGAGACAGTCTCCGGGCCATCCTGAACGGGCGGTTTCAGAGCTTTGTCGTTGCCGGCGTTGCTCTGTCGCCGGAATTCGTATTCGCCGCGCGCCCCGGCGATCCGCTCCCCGATGACCGTCACTTCGCCGTGCTCTGGGCACCGGAGAGAACTCTCGCCAATGCCTTCGACATGCTCGGCGCGTTCAATGATCTGGTTCTCACGCTGGCGCCGGGCGCGAATGCGTTGCGTGTCATGGCCGAACTCGATGAGGCCCTGTCGCGTTTTGGCAGCACCGGCGCCATCATGCGGCGAGATCATCCCTCCGAACGCTTTCTTTCCGATGAGCTTGTGGAGCAGCGCACACTGGCGGTGATTGCGCCCGCTCTCTTCTTTGGCGTCGCGGCCTTCCTGCTGGCCGTGGTGGTTGGCCGGCTGGTCGAGGCGCAACGCGATCAGATCGCCTCGCTCAAGGCTTTGGGTTATCCCACCGGGCCGATCCTGCAACATTACTTCCTGCTGGTGGGCGTGATTGCTGTTGCCGGGGCCGGGATTGGAATCGCGGCCGGGCACGGCCTCGCCATCTGGGTCGTGGAGGCCTATCGCGAATTTTTCCGGTTTCCGGTCATGGAGCATCGCCTGGAAATCTGGGCAGTGCTCGCCTCGTTCGGCGTCAGCCTTGCCGTCGCGCTGGGTGCTGTCCTGCGGTCCGTTACGCGGATCGTGCTGTTGCCCGCGATGGTCGCCATGCGTCCCACCCCGCCGCAATTTCGCGCGATGGCCCTTCCCGGTTGGCTGGGCCTCGTCTCATCAACTCGCCCGCGGATGGCCTTGCGCGGCATTGTTGGCCGACCCTTGCGATCGGCGTTGTCGATGATCGGCGTCGGGTTGGCGATGCCGCTCGTCGTGCTGGGGCTCTTCTGGTTCGATGCGCTGGATTACATGATCGACATGACATTCGATCGCATCCAGCGCGGCGATGTTTATGTTGGTCTCACGGAGGCGCGACCTGCCTCTGCGCTCGAGGGATTCCGCAGGCTCGAAGGTGTCATGATCGCCGAGGGGCAGCGTATCGTCCCCGTGATCCTGCGCTCCGAACACCGGACTTATCGCGCCTCGCTGTCCGGCCTTATGCCGGGGAGTGAGCTGAATGTCGCGCGGAAGAGCGATTACACCCGTCTGCCCATCCCCGAGGAAGGGCTTCTGCTGAGCCGTCGCCTGGCGGAACGGCTGGCCCTGCGGATCGGCGACAACGTGACGGTTGAAGTGCTGGAAGGCAGGCGGCTGGTGCGCGAAATCCCGCTGACGGCCATTTCAGACGATGTGCTCGGCATGAGCGCGACTCTGTCGATCACCGCGCTGAACACCCTGCTGCGCGAAGGGCCGCTGATCAATGTCGTCGCATTGCGGATCGATCCCGCGCATCGCACGGCGCTGTTGCGCAAGCTTGCGGATAGGCCTGCTATCGCGACGATTTCATCGAAACAGGCCTGGCTCGCTCTCTTCCGCGATCGTCTGGTTGGGTTGATCGTCGTCAGCGCCGGGGTGCTGACATTGTTCGGCGTGCTGATTGTCGTTGGCGTCGTTTACAACGTGGCGCGTGTGACCTTTCACGAGCGCGCGACCGAGTTGGCGAGCCTCAGGGTCCTGGGTTTCACCCGAGGAGAGGCAGCCGGCATCCTCCTCACGGAACTCGCCGTGATTGTCGCGGTGGGAACCGGGATTGGTGTGGCCCTGTCCGGTTGGATCGTCAGGGTCCTGCTTTCGGCTCGTAGTACGGAGAGCTTCGAGATACCGCCGGTCATCGCAACATCGACTTATGTCATTGCCGTGCTGGCGGTTATCGTGACATCCACATGGAGTGCCTGGCTCATCCGAAGACGGGTTGATCGCCTTGATCTTGTGGCTGTGCTGAAGGCGAGGGAATGAAGATGCGTCCCGGTCGGATCCTCTTCTGGCTCATTCTGGCATCCATTGTTGCCATCGCGACATACTGGCTCCTTCGTCCGGCGGCGATCATGGTTGAAACCGCGACGGTCACGTCCGGGCGGTTTGTGGCGAGCGTCACAGCCGATGGCCGGACCCGTGTGCGTGAGCGCTATGTGATTTCTGCACCCGCTTCGGGGCGCATCGAACGGGTGAGGCTGAAGCCCGGCGACCGCATCGAGAAGGATGCGCTCGTGGAGGTTCTGCGTGCTGCGCAGCCGGCCTTGGTCGATGCACGCGCCCGTGCCGAGCTGGAGGAATGGCTCGGTGCTGCAGAAGCGCAGGTCGAGGAGGCGGAAGCCTTGCTCGCAAGGGCACGCATAGCGCAGGAAAAGGCAACGCCGACCTCGAGCGCACGCGCCGCTTGCTGGGCAGTGGCGTGGTGTCCAGCACGGCGCTGGAACGCGATCTCGCTGCTGCGCAACTCGCCGGTCGCGACATGGCTGCTGCCGAGCGGCGTGTCCATGCCGCAACCCATCAAAGAGCGCAGGCGGCCGCTACCTTGCGTCGGAGCGTGGAGCCGGGCGCTTCTGACATGCTCGAAATCACCGCTCCGGTTGCCGGTGTTGTCCTGCGCGTGACCGTCGAGAACGAGACGGTTGTGCAGGCAGGCACGGCGATCCTTGAAATCGCGAACCTGGCCGATCTCGAAATCTTGGCCGATGCCCTGACAATCGATGCCGTTCAGATGCGCCCCGGCGCGCCGGTCCTCATTCAGGGATGGGGTGGGCCCGAAGACCTGCGCGGAACTGTCGAGCGCGTGGAGCCCGGTGGCTTCACGAAGATCTCTGCGCTCGGGGTCGAGGAGCAGCGGACGAATGTCATCATCAACCTGCTTTCGCCGGTCGAGATGCGTGAGGTTCTCGGTGACAGTTATCGCGTGGAGGTGAAAATCCAGATCGCCGAACAGGATCAGGCTATTCTTGTGCCGGTTGGTGCGTTGTTCCGGCGCGCTGCCGGCTGGCATGTCTTCACCATCATCGATGGCCGTGCACGCTTGCGCCCGGTGGAGATTTCGCGCCGCTCGGGCGAAGTCGCTGCCGTATCCCGTGGGCTCGAAGCCGGGGTGCCGGTGATCGTCTTTCCACCGAGCCAGCTTGATGACGGGATGCAGATCCGGCTCAGGTAGGCGTGGCTCCTTGCGCTGTCTTCGTGAGGGGACAGTTCGCGCGAGTTGTCCGAGTTCCCGCACGTACCGAGCCTTGCCGGCGACGGGCTGGTGATCGGCTTCATTTTTGGCCACCTCGTAGGGCGCCCGCTTGTCGATGCCGCAAGCGCATTGACCGCTTTAGCCGGGGCGACAACGCTCGACTGACCAGGCACGAGAAGAGCAAAACGGAAATCGGCGATATAGCGCGCCTTCGCCGATCTGCGTTCCGAGGTGCTCAATTCCTTCAAGCTCAGGCAAGCCCTTGCTGACATGCCGATTGGCGTGATGATGATCGATCGCGAGAATGATTGGTGCATCGATGACATCAATCCCACGCTGCACCATCTTCGGGGCAATTGCGGCAAGGCTTCCGACGCGCTCGCGGCGGCGCAGACTGATCATCACACGCTCGAAAACCTTCCGGATAGCGGCAAGCGGATACGGATGATCTTCAACGACCGCGTCTTTGCGCTCACCATCTGCGGCATTCATGCGCCTGCGGGCGGACAGATCGGAGCCATGGTTGCGTGGGAGGATGTGGTGACCCAGGTGGCCAGCCTTCAGGCCCAAGACCGGCGATGCTTGCAAACGAGAATGCGTCTCAGGCCATGCTGAAATAGGCGGATGATCTCCGCCACATGATCGATGAGCTGGATCGGGATGTCGACGCTTTCCTGGCGACACTTGCTGCCTGAGTTTTGAGCCCACGTTGCATAGTCGGTGCAGTTTGTGGAGTACGTGTTAGCCGACGGGCCCAATAAACAGACCGTCGACGAGGAAGAAATACCGAACGCGCCTCGGCTGTCATGAGACCGTCAAGCCTGCGCGCGATAGGGGCGCATGTTCGGGGTCATTGCCATCAAGGCTGCCCGCGCTCTGGCCACTTTGCTGATTTGCGTGACGGCAGTGTTTGTCGTGTTTCGGCTTGCCGGCGATCCGGCTGACATGCTGCTGCCGGATGACACGCCTGCCGAGATCAAGGCAGAGTATCGCGTCCGCTGGGGGCTTGAGGGCTCCATTTCCGAACAATACTGGCGCTGCATGGCTGCCCTCAGCCGAGGGGATCTCGGTATCTCATTTGCCGATGGGCGATCGGCCTTCGATGTCGTTATGGAGGCAGTGCCCAACACCTTCCTCCTTGGCATCTCTGCTATCATTCTCGCCTTGGTGGTTGGCTTTCCGGCGGGAATTCTCGCGGCCCTGCGCCATAACCGGATGGCGGATCGCCTGCTCATGGCTTTCGCTGTGGTGGGCTTCTCGGTGCCGAGTTTTTTCTTCGCGATCCTGCTGATCCTCACCTTTTCACTGACTCTCAGATGGCTTCCAGCCGCTGGTACCGAGACTGTGCGGCACATGATCCTGCTGACCCTCGCGCTTTCGGCAGGGCTCATCGGCAAGCTTGCCCGCTACACACGCACGGCGATGCTCGATGTGCTGGGCCAGCCCTATATGCGCACGGCGAAGGCCAAGGGAGTCGGGCACCTCATGGCCATGCTCCGCCATGCCCTGCCGAACGCAGCCGCCCCGATCCTGATGTTTCTGGGGATCGAGATTGGCCTGATCCTGACCGGGGCTGCCGTGGTGGAGACGATCTTCGGCTGGCCGGGTTTGGGGCGTTTGCTGGTCTCATCGGCGGCCGCGCGCGATCTGCCGGTTGTGCAGGGTGTCATCCTGCTCGTGGCGCTTGTCATTGTGATTCCGATCTCGCGGTTGATATCCTGCATGCCTTGCTTGAACCGCCCCCTGTTTTTCGGAGGCTCCAACTTCCAAGTAGGATGGAGCCATGACGAGCAAAACGACGAACAAGTTTTCCCCCGAGGTGCGCGAACGCGCTGTCAGATTGATCCCGTAGGGATTGCGCGTAGCGTGGGATCACGAAGGGGATTACCCCTCGCGCCGGACGGCGTGCCAGTCGATTGCCGGCAAGATCGGCTGCTCGACACACACGCTGCTTGACTGGGTCAAGAAGACCGAAGTCGACAGCGGCAAGCGGGCTGGCATTTCCACCGATGTCGCCGAGAAGATGAAGGCGCTGGAGCGCGAGAACCGTGAGCTCCGGCAGACCAACGAGATCCTGCGCAAGGCGCGCTTATTTTGCGCCTCCTCTCGGGGAATGAAGGCATTCCCCTGTCGGGCAAAGGGCGGAGCTCGACCGCCCGTTAAAGCGATGATCGCGTTCATTGACGATCACCGTGGAGCCTATGGGGTCGAGCCGATCTGCAAGGTGTTGCCGATTGCCCTCTCCACATACTTCGATCATCGGGCGAAGCAGGCCGATCCCGGCAGGCGATCGGCAAGAGCGCGCCGGGAAGCGGTGTCGCGGCCAACGATCAGCCGCGTCGTCAAGGACAATCTCAAGGTCTACGGCGCCCGTAAGGTCCCGCGCTTCGCGCAATCCCTTCGGGATCAGATGAACCGGGAGGGTGTCTCTGTCGCGCGATACACAGTCGAGCGGCTCATGCGCGTCATGGGGCTGCACGGGGTCATTCGCGGGAAGGCGATCCGAACCACGACGCTGGACAAGGCTGCCCCTTGCCCGCTGGATCATGTGAACCGCCAGTTCCCCAGGATTGCAGGACGCAATCCGTTCCGGATGACTATGGCGCCGTCACCGAACCGGCTCTGGGTCTCCGACTTCACCTATGTCAGCACCTGGTCGGGCTTCGTCCATGTGGCCTTCGTCATCGACGCCTATGCCAGACGGATCGTTGGCTGGCGCGTATCGCGAACGCCACATGCGAGCTTCGTGCTCGATGCCCTCAAGCAGGCTTTGCACGAGCGCAGACCCGTCAATCGCGGCGGACTGGTGCATCACATCGATCGTGGCAGCCAATACGTCTCGATCAAGTACTCGGAGCGGCTTGCTGAAGCCGGGATCGAGCCGTCAGTCGGCAGCGTTGGCGACAGTTATGACAATGCCCTCGCAGAGACCATAAACGGGCTTTACAAGGCCGAGGTCATCCATCGGCGCGGGCCTTGGCGATCCTTCGAGGCTGTCGAGTTCGCGACGCTGGAATGGGTCGATTGGTTCAATCACCGCCGCCTGATGAGGCCTATCGGCGATATCCCACCTGCCGAAGCCGAGGAGCGCTACTACGCCATGCTGGACCAGCCAGCCATCGCCGCATAACTTAACCCAAATGGCCTCCAGCAAACCCGGGGCGGTTCAAGCATCCCGGAAAGCTCGCGCCTGTTCCTTGGTGATATCCGCGATGAATGGGGCACCGGGAAACATTTCATTGAAGCGCCGCACCACATACCCGGCTTCAATGATGCTATTCGGCGCGGCCTTCTTGCCTCCGCGTCCCGGGCTTCCTGCCTTCCAGCTCTCAAAGGCCTCTGACAGTCTAGGACCTTTCGCAATGGGCTTGGGAGGGGCTGGGGTCTCGATAACGTCCCCATCAAGCCGCGCTTGCATATCGGCATACGCGCGAACGGTTCCGCGAAGAGCTGCCATACCGGATTCGTAATGCTGTGAGCTTTCCGGGTCGAAAGCGATGCCTCGTTCGCGGAATTACGCTCGAAGCTCCGGCTCCAAGATCGAGATGTCGCCCTGGCCTAGAGCCTATTTGTAGTCCCCTAGATGCAGCGCAAGCTCCTCGCGGTAAGCTATCTCCTGCGTCTCATCCCTGCTGCATTTGCCGAGCGGAACAGACGTGAGGTCAGGCCACTGCAAGCGCTCCTCTGGCGTCTGATGGATGCGCCTCGCATCGCCTTCAGCTCGGAATGCGTCATCGCCTTTCAATGCAGCCCGATAGAAGTCGGCATCGATGTCCTTAGCGTTGGGTGAAGAGAAGCTGGAAAGGAGAGGGGTAGTTGCAGCAGGCTTGCCATGCATCGCTCGTTCCGCAGCCTCGAAATCGGTATCGCATTCGGAGAGAGTGCGGGCTGCAAGCTTCTTGGCCGCCTTCGCATCTTTCGTCCTCAGGGTTCGTTTCCAAACCGCTTTCCCTTTTCCGCTCCCCTGGCATGAACGGACGAAGCGCGTGCGGTATCGCCTTGCGGAAGTAGTATGTCCCGTGCCGATCCTTGCTGAGATAGGTCATGAGCCCCATAGAATTAGTACCACCTGTTTGTACCACAGGCAGCTCGCAACCATCTGACTTTACGGATTTTTCAGCGCTTCCCAAGCGTTGGCTTGAAGTGGCGCTCCCAAGGGGATTCGAACCCCTGTTACCCACGTGAGAGGCGGGTGTCCTAGGCCTCTAGACGATGGGAGCGCAAGAAGCGTTGCTATAGGGGCTTGCGGGGGATATCGCAAGGACTTCGGTGCGGGCGGTCTGGCCCGCTGCAAAGAGAGCGCGATGTCCCGTCTGGAATTCCGTTTCGAGCCCTGCGATGCCGGAAAGCGCCTCGACAAGGCGCTGGCCGAGCGGCTCGACGGGTTTTCGCGTGGGCGCATCCAGCAGATGATCGCGGATTCCCGCGTGCAACTGAATGGCACAATCGAGATCAACGCCGCGAAGAAGCTTGCGGGCAACGAGGCGGTGATCCTCGATGAGCCACCGCCCGTGGCCGCGACGCCGGTTCCGCAAGCCATTCCGCTGAATATCCTGCATGAGGATGCGCATCTGATCGTTATCGACAAGCCGGCGGGCCTCGTGGTGCATCCCTCCGCCGGGCACGAGACCGGCACGCTCGTGAACGCACTGCTGGCCCATTGCGGCGACAGTCTTTCCGGCATCAACGGCGTGCTGCGGCCCGGCATCGTGCATCGGCTCGACAAGGATACATCCGGCGTGATGGTCGTCGCGAAATCGGATCGGGCGCATAAGGGCCTTGCCGAGCAATTCGCGGATCATGGCCGCACGGGACCGCTGGATCGCGCTTATCGCGCGATTTCCTGGGGCGCGTTCGAGCGGAAATCCGGCACGGTGGATGCGGCCATCACCCGCTCACGCCAGAACCGCGAGAAGATGGTGGTGAGCCGCGCAGAGGAAGCGCGTTTCGCCATCACGCATTATCAGGTGCTGGATGAAAGCGAGGGCGAGGCGAAGGCGGTCGCGAGCCTCGTCTCCTGCCGGCTGGAAACGGGGCGTACGCACCAGATCCGCGTGCATCTCGCCCATATCGGCCACCCATTGCTGGGTGATCCGCTTTATGGTTCGGGCTTTCGCACGCGCGAGCCGCATCTGCCACCGGAAGCGCGATCTGCGTTGGCGAGCCTCGCGCGGCAGGCGCTCCATGCCGAGTTACTGGCCTTCGAGCACCCGGTGACTGGTGAGGAAATGCTCTTTGAAACGGCGCCGCCCGCCGATTTTGTGGCACTGGAAACGGCCCTTTTCGTCCGGAATTGACGCCGAAACGTATGAAAATGCGGGTTTCAAACCTGCACACGCCGTCGCTGCATCGCGCCCCAGTCGCGCGCTCGTGATTTCTGCCTTGCTTTTGCCATCAGCGCGATGTGCTATAACCACCGTGCCATCGTGGGTGTTGCACCGCGATGATCTGGGTTGCCATCATGGGGCCCGAAGGAGGAAAAATGTCCAACGTCGCTTTGCCCGTGCTGTCGGGTGAGGGTGGTCTTTCCCGCTACATCACTGAAGTGCGCCGCTTTCCGGTTCTCAAGCCGGATGAAGAGTTCATGCTGGCCAAGCGCTATCAGGAGCATGAAGACCCCCGCGCCGCCCATCGGCTCGTCACGTCTCACCTGCGTCTGGTCGTCAAGGTAGCGATGAGTTATCGCGGCTATGGTCTGCCCATGGGCGATGTGGTCTCCGAAGGCAATATCGGCCTGATGCAGGCCGTGAAGCGCTTCGATCCGGACAAGGGCTTCCGCCTCTCGACCTACGCGATCTGGTGGATCAAGGCGTCGATCCAGGAATATATCCTGCGTTCGTGGTCGCTCGTGAAGATGGGCACCACCGCGAACCAGAAGAAGCTGTTCTTCAACCTGCGCAAGGCCAAGAGCAAGCTCTCCGCGCTTGGCGAGGGCGATCTGCGCCCCGATCAGGTGAAACTCATCGCCACCCGCCTCGGCGTGGAAGAGCACGAAGTGGTGGAGATGAACCGCCGTCTCGGCGGCGATTCCTCGCTCAATGTCTCCATGAAGGAGGATTCCACTTCCGAATGGCAGGACATGCTGGTGGATGACAGCGATAATCAGGAGACGATCGTCGCTCGCTCGGAAGAGCAGGAGAACCGCCACCACGCCCTGGGGCAGGCGCTCTCCACGCTCAACGCGCGCGAACGCCGCATCTTCGAGGCGCGGCGCCTGTTCGATGAGCCGATGACGCTGGAGACTCTCTCCGAGGAATTCGGCATCTCCCGCGAGCGCGTGCGCCAGATCGAGGCGCGTGCCTTCGAGAAGGTGCAGCAAGCGGTGGTGAAGAATATCCGCGAGATTGAAGCCGTGCATTGAACGGCCCGCCGGTTTTCGCCAGAAGGGAAGCGTCGGACGGCGCTTCCCGATCATCCACCAAGAGCGCCCGCGAGGCGCTCTTTTCGTTTCAGGAGACCGGCATGGCCAAGCAGTTCAATGAGATCGATGAACGCCTCAAGGCCTTCATCGAGGCCCAGCCGATCTTTTTCGTCGCCTCGGCCACGGCGGAGAGCCGGGTGAATGTCTCGCCGAAAGGGCTGGATTGCCTGCGGGTGCTGGGCCCCAATCGCCTGATCTATCTCGATCTCACGGGCTCAGGCAACGAAACCGCCGCGCATCTCAAGGCGGATGGGAGGCTCACCCTGATGTTCTGCGCCATGCAAGGCGCGCCGATGATCCTCCGCCTCTATGGTCGGGGGCGCTCGATTTTCCGCGATGAACCCGAATTCGATGCCTTGCTCGCTGCGCATTTCGGCGGCGAGGAACCGCGCGGCGCGCGCCAGATCGTGATGCAGGAGATCGATCTCGTGCAGACGTCCTGCGGGTTCGGCGTGCCGCTCATGGATTTCGCAGGCCATCGCCCGGTGCTCGGCAAATGGGCAGATGCCAAGAGCGATGACGAACTCGTCGCCTATCGCGCGCTGAAGAACACAACGAGCATGGATGGCCTGCCGACCGGCTTTCGCGAGAAGGCCTGAGAGTTACTTCCAGGCGGCCAGAGCTTCGTTGACAGCGCGCTCGCCCGCCGAGCCCTTCTCCACCAGGAAGGCCGCGCGGCGATTGTTCGCGAGCCGCACATCGAATACCATCCAGCGCTGGAAGCGCAGAAGGTCCATGTTGCGCTGCTGCGCCCCTTCGCTGCGGTCGAGGCCCATCAGGAACACATTGTCCTGAATGGGCACCAGCGGCCCGGCCAGAGCCGGCCCGGCCTGGCTCTCACGCTCGCGCCATTCGATCGGGCTCATCTCGCGCACGGCGGGCAGCGCGTTGCGCGGATTGAATGTCACGAAGAAGGTGTGCGAGGCTGGAATGCCCACGTCGGTGTTCCGCGAGAGCACCATATCGATGGACAGGCTCGCCCCGGCATAGTCCACTTGCACGCGCAGCACCTTCTCGCCGGTGCGTGATGCGGGATCGACCGCGAAACTCCAGTTGGCGATGCCCTCGAACTGGTTCGGTGCGGCACCCTGAGTCTCCAGCACCATGAAGGCGCGGCTCACCACCGGCAAGGCAGGGCGGTTTTCGGCTGGCGCCTGCGGTGGGTTGCTCGCCGGGGGCGTGCTGGCGACAGGTGCCTCTGGCCGCGCCGGCGGTTCGGCCTGGGCGGATGAGAGCCGGCCCTCGCGCTTCGCGGCGTCGTTTTCGGCGGCAGGCGGCGCCTCGATCACCGGAATGCCCGCCTGCCGGTAGCGTTCGGGATCTTCCTTCTTGAGATAGGCAAAGGTGCCCATGACGGCGATGGCGATGCCGCCGGCCACGGCCCAGAGGCCCAGCTTGCGGCGGCCCTTCTCTGTTTCCTCACGGCTCGCGATGCGCGGACGCTCCGGCCCGCGCGAGCGAGGCGGCTGTACGACAACCGGCGCTTCGCTGCTCTCGGCCGCCGTTGCGGGCGCCTCGACCGGGGAAGCCTGTGGCTCCTCCGGCATGGGGGCTGGTTCTGCCGCGGCGACCGGTTCTGCCAGCGGCTCGGCAGGAGCCGGGTCCGGCGGCAATTCGGCGAAATCGGCCTCGATCCGTAGGATGACATCATCCAGCGCGAGGGTTTCGTTGAGGATATCCTCGTCCGTCAGCGGCGGATCAATGCTGCGCAACTGCCGTTCCAGCGCTTCCCGCGCGCGCCGATAGATCGCCTGGCGCTTGGCCGGATCGCGATCCGGCAGCGTGGCAATGGCGCGCGTGAGAAGGGGGTAATAATCGGCCATGGGCGTTTCGAATCAGCCCTCGAACGGGTTTTTCATCAGGATGGTATCGTCCCGCTCCGGGCTCGTGGAGAGCAGGGTGACGGGCGCACCGATCAGTTCCTCGATGCGGCGCACATATTTCACGGCCTCGGCCGGAAGATCCGCCCAGGAGCGCGCGCCGGCGGTGGAGCCCGGCCAGCCTGGAATGGTCTCGTAGACTGGTTCCACGCGCTTTTGCGCCGATTCGCTCGCCGGGAGATGTTCGATCACCTGGCCATCGAGGCGATAGCCCGTGCAGACCTTCAGTTCCGGCAGGCCATCGAGCACGTCGAGCTTGGTCAGCGCGATGCCATTGATGCCGTTGATCTTGATCATCTGCCGCGCGATCACCGCATCGAACCAGCCGCAGCGGCGCGGGCGGCCCGTCACCGTGCCGAATTCGCGGCCGCGCGTGCCGATCTGCTTCCCGGTTTCGTCGAAGAGTTCGGTGGGGAAGGGGCCTTCACCCACGCGGGTGGTGTAGGCCTTGAGAATGCCGAGGACGTAGCCAATCGACGACGGGCCCATGCCCGAACCGGCCGAGGCCTGCCCCGCCACGGTGTTCGACGAGGTGACGTAAGGGTAGGTGCCGTGGTCGATATCGAGCAAAGCGCCCTGCGCGCCCTCGAACAGGATGCGCTTGCCATCGCGGCGGGCGTGGTCGAGCACATCCCAGACGCGATCCATGTAGGGAAGGATCTTCGGCGCGATTTCCAGCAGCATCGTGCGCAGGCCTTCCGCCGAGATTTCCTCAAGGCCGAGGCCGCGACGCAAGGCGTTGTGGTGCGCGAGCAGGCGCTCGATCTTCGGCATCAGCGCGTCGGGCTCGGCGAGATCCTGCACGCGGATGGCGCGACGGCCGACCTTGTCCTCATAAGCCGGGCCGATACCCCGCTTCGTGGTGCCGATCTTGGTGCCGGTGGTCGCGCTTTCGCGGAAGCCATCGAGTTCGCGATGCAGCGGCAGGATGAGCACGGCATTATCCGCGAGCTTCAAGTTTGCCGGCGTCACCGCCACGCCCTGCGCGCGCAGGCGCTCAATCTCGTCGATCAGCGCGGTCGGGTCCACCACCACGCCATTGCCGATGACCGAGAGCTTGCCGCCCCGCACGATGCCCGAGGGCAGGAGGCTCAGCTTGTAGACCACGCCATCGATGACGAGCGTGTGGCCCGCATTATGGCCGCCCTGATAGCGCACCACGATATCGGCCTGTTCGGACAGCCAATCGACGATCTTGCCCTTGCCTTCGTCGCCCCACTGGGCGCCGACCACGACCACATTGGCCATGCTGACCTCAAATTCTCATGGGCCAGCTGATGCCGACCCTTCCTTTTTCATGAGAGGCGATAAAGGAAGGCGAAGCCGGGGTAAAGGCGAAAGCCCGGCTTCTACTCAGAGGTTTGAGAGGCACTGCCAATTCAGCGCGGAAGCGGCTGCGGCCTCAGCGTCTTTCCTTGCGGCCAGCGGACGCGCCATGCAGTGACGACTGCCTTCGATTCCTGCGGTGCCAGCGTGAGGTTCCACGCCATCACGCCGCGACGGTCCTCGACATTCTCGATATCGGGCTTGGTCATTTCCGACAGTCGCTCGATCGTGATCGCCTGATCCTCGCTGATCGGCAGGCGATCCAGCAATTGCAGGGTCACCGGGAAGGCGTGGAGATTGCGGATATCTGTGCGGAAGCGGTTGTCTTCCGTGCGGTTCGAGCCGAAAATCCCGGCATCACGCGCTTCTTTCTGCAGGGGAATCCGGGTGATCTTCACGCGTTCATCCGCGCCGAAGCCGAGTTCCACCTTGTCGCCGCCGGCAATCGCGCCGAGACGGGCGCGACCGATGAAGGCGCCATCCCGCGTCAGCAGCACTTCGCCGGGCAGGAGAGGGGCTTCGCCTTTCAGGTTGAAACTTGCTTCGAGATAAGCCGTGGGGTCGAGCACCGGGGCTGCCTTGTGCTGCAATTTCGGCTCGATGGCCTCGCTCGCGAGCCTCAGGCTGCGCTCCTCGTTGCCCGAGGGCAACGTGACAGTGCCGGGCAGGGTGAATTCCGCGTGGAAGGGGTTCGCCGCAAGTTGCGCTTGTTGCTCCTCGGCGGGTTCGGAACGTTCGGCGGCCATTTTCTGGCGGCGATCCTGCTCCGCCATCCGCGCCACGGCTTCCGGAGCGGGTGCCGCCGCCATGGGCATAGGCAAAGAGCGCGGCGGAGGTGGCTCATAGAAGCCGAGGCGTTCCGATCCCAGCACAGGCGCTGCCGTCCCGCGCTGCACGCGCAGGGTGGAGAGCACCACCTTGGCCTCGCGCCAATCCTCGCCGGTGCGCTGGCGGATGAGCGCGCGTCGCGTGAGTTCAAGCGATGGTTTCGCGCCGCGCGTATCAAGCCGCGCATCATAGACCGGCCGCCAAGAGGCACCGGCCACGCGATAGGAGACCGTGAGCGTGGCCTTGATCGCCTCCGGCGCTTCCACCGCGATGGCCGCGACGCGACGCGGGTTCTGCGTGCCGGGTTGCCCCACGGCGGCTTCCAGGGCGGTGATTTCCTCGTTGATCTTCGTTTCTTCGATGCGCAGGCCGCGAAGCTCATCGTTCAGTGTTTGCAGGGTCTTGCCGACGGCATCGACCGCCTTGAGCCAGCTTTCCAGATCGAGCGGCTTGCCATCCTTCGGGGCGGGGTCACCCTGCGCAAGCCGCTGCACCATGGCCTTGCGGGTTTCAGTCGTATCGATGCGATCGGCGAGGCGATCGCGGGCCTCGCGTCTGGCTTTCAGGCGCGCTTCGAGTTCGGCATCCGCCTTGGCCTCTGCGACACCCATCCGCAGATCGATGCCGCCCAGCAGCAGGCGACCGCTGCCGCTCGCTTCCACTCGCAAGGAGGCGGGGTCGGCGGTCATCGGCAGATCGGGCAGGAGGATATCATGGCTGCCGGCGGGGATCTCGACGGCAAGACGGCGCGTGACAACCGCTGCATCGGGGTAGAGCGTGACCTGCTCGATGCGGGAATTCGCCTGAAGCGTTGCGGCTCCAGCGGGCATGGCGACGAGGCCGAGCGGTGCGATGAGCCCAAGGGCGCGCGGAAGGCTGGAAGCCGGACGAGGCGTGGACATGGATGAAAAACCCCCGAGAAAGTGACCGCCGGTTGCGGTGCCTTATTCTCGAAGGCTCAATCCCGGCGAAGCTGTGGCCTCACGCAGGCGCTTTCACGCCGCGTTGCGCTGTCCGGCCTTGGCCTTGCACCACGCGATGAAATTCGCGATCTCCGTGCGGCGCTGGCCGGAATCCACCACATCGGCGTTGAGGCCGAGGCGCCAGCAGATGTCGTGGCGCGCTTCGGCATCCAGCGCCACGAGATCGGCTGAATAGGCCTTGCTTTGCGCGTGATTGGTGAAAAAGCCTTCCGAAACGAGATCCTCCGCGCGCTGGTCGAGGATATAGGCCAGCACGGAATGCACATATTCCGGATGATATTGCACCCCCCAGAACGTGCCGCCGGCATGGCGGATTTCCGCCGCCTGCACGCGGCTCACCGCGTTGGAAGCTAGAAGCGTCGCATCCGGCGGCAGGGCCGAGACTTCATCGAGATGCGAGCAGGGCGCATCATAGAGCGCCGGCCTTCCCGAGAGCAGCGCATGGCGCGCGCCCTCTGCCGTGGGCGCGATGCGCCGGGCATAGCCAAATTCACGGCCGCGCGGGTTTTTCTGTACGTCACCGCCCGCCGCAACAGCTGCAACCTGCAGGCCCCAGCAGGAACCGAAGAACGGCACGCCGCTCTTGAAGATTTCGCGGGCGAGTTCGATCTGCCGCAGCGATTCCGGCTCGCGCTTCCAGATATGCAGCGGCGATCCGGTGATCGCCACGCCATCATAATCACCGAGCGAAGCACCTTCCGGCATCGCGCCATCTGGGTCAGCCGAGCATACGACATCGAACGTGCCGCCGCCGGCGACCTCAACCAGCACCTCGCCGTAATGCTGTGCCGGCGTGCGCCCGAGGGCTACGCGATAGCGCTCGCGAGCAGCGGCGGGGCTGCCCTCCATCACAAGGAAGCGAAGGGACATGAAAGAGCCTTTCGTAACGCGCGGGAAACCGATACCGCTCCTATCTTCCCGCTTTGACGATGCTTCGCAATCCCCGATTGATGACATGCCCAACGCTTTCCGCGCTCTCTATGCCAATGCCTATGTGATGCTCGGCCTCACCATGTTCTTCTGGGGGGCGCATGCGGTGGTGGCGCGCTTTTCCGTGGGGCAGATCTCGCCGATGGTGCTCACCGCGGGGCGCTGGCTGGGCGTCGCCATCCTGCTCTTCACCTTCTACCGGTCGGATGTGCGCGAGGGGATCGTCGCGCTGAAGCGGCATCCGCGTTTCATGATTCTCATGGGCACGCTGGGCTACACGGTTTTCAATGTGATGATGTACCAGGCGGCGCAATATACCACCGCGGTGAACATCTCGCTGTTGCAGGGCGCTATCCCCATCTTCGTGCTGCTCGGCGCGTTTCTGCTCTATGGCACGCCGGTGCGCGGTCTGCAGATCATCGGTGTGGCGATCACCTTTGTCGGCGTGGTTTTTGTCGCCACCAACGGGCATCCCGAGCGTCTGCGTGACCTCGAATTCAATCTCGGCGATATCCTGATGATCGTCGCCTGCGCCTTTTATGCCGGATACACCGTGAAGCTGAAGGAACGCCCGGCCATGCGTGGCCCGGTGTTCTTCGCGGCTCTCGCGATAGTAGCCGGTTTGGCCTCCATTCCGTTTCTGATGGCCGAGATCATCGCGGGCAAGGCGCAACTGCCCACGGTTCAGGGCTGGGCGGTGCTGGCTTTCGTGGCTGTTTTCCCGAGCTTCCTGTCGCAGATCTTCTTCATGCGCGGGGTGGAATTGATCGGGCCTGGCCGTGCGGGCATTTTCGCCAATCTCGTGCCGGTGATCGGTGCGGGTCTCGCGGTGCTCTTCCTGAGCGAGCCTTTCGGCTGGCACCATGCGGCGGCGCTCATGCTGGTGCTCGGCGGCATCGCCATTGCCGAGCGTGCCAAACGGGTGTGAAAAAGCAGGCATGAAAAAAGGCGGCCTTGCGGGCCGCCCTGATCTTCCGGCGAAAGCCTTGCCTCAGAAGGTGAGGCGGCGCGCGCGCTTCACATGCGGAATGGCATTGATGGCGGCGAGCACCTCATCCGAGATCGCCTCGTCCACTGCCACGAAGCAGATGGCATCGCCACCCTGCGCATTCCGCCCGAGGTTGAAGGTCGCGATGTTGATCCCCTTCTCGCCCAGCAGCGAACCGAAGCGGCCAATGAAGCCCGGCTTGTCATCGTTGCGCACATAGAGCATGTGCGGGCCAAATTCCGCGTCCATCTTGATGTCGCGGATCTCGACGATGCGCGGCAGGCCATCGGAGAGCACCGTGCCGGCGGCATGGCGCGTCATGTCCTCGGCATCGACATAGATCTTCACGCGGCTCTCGAGGTTTTCCGGCGCATCACGGGTGATGGCTTCCACCGCGATGCCCTTGTCCTTCGCGATGGCCTGCGCATTGACCATGTTGATGCCCGGCATGAAGGGGCGCAGCACGCCCGCCACGGCAGCCGCCGTGATGGGGCGGGTATTGAGCTCGCCCACCTTGCCCTCATAGGCAATGCGGATGCCCTTGATATGCGCTTCGGTGAGCTGGCCGAGGAAGGCGCCGAGCTTCTCGCCCAGCGAAACCAGCGGCTTGAGCTTCGGGGCATCTTCCGCCGAGATCGAGGGGAAGTTCACCGCATTGGTGATGGCACCAGTCAGCAGGTAATCCGACATCTGCTCGGCCACCTGAAGCGCCACGTTCTCCTGCGCTTCGGAAGTCGAGGCGCCGAGATGCGGCGTGCAGATCACGTTGTCGAGGCCGAAAAGCGGGTTCGTCTCCGCCGGTTCTTCTGAGAAGACATCGAAGGCCGCGCCGGCGACATGGCCAGCCTTGATGGCATCGGCCAGAGCCTGCTCATCCACGAGGCCGCCGCGTGCGCAGTTGATGATGCGTACGCCCTTCTTCGTCTTGGCCAGCGCCTCGCGCGAGAGCAGGTTCCTGGTCTGCTCGGTCATCGGCACATGGAGCGTGATGAAATCCGCACGCGCGAGAAGTGTATCGAGTTCCACCTTTTCCACGCCAATGGAAACGGCGCGCTCCGGCGTGAGATACGGATCATATGCGATGACCTTCATCCCGATGCCGATCGCCTTGCGCGCGACGATCGAGCCGATATTGCCGGCGCCGATCAGGCCGAGGGTCTTGGCTTCCAGCTCCACGCCCATGAAGCGGTTCTTTTCCCACTTGCCGGCCTGCGTGGAGACATCCGCCGCGGGGATCTGGCGGGCCAGCGCGAACATCAGCGCGATGGCGTGTTCGGCGGTGGTGATGGAATTGCCGAAAGGCGTGTTCATCACGATGATGCCGCGCGCCGTGGCGGCGGGGATGTCGACATTGTCCACGCCGATGCCGGCGCGGCCGATCACCTTCAGGTTCTTGGCGCTTTCCAGCAGCTTCGCCGTGGCCTTCGAGGCGGAGCGGATGGCGAGGCCATCATAATCGCCGATCACCGCGGCGAGCTTGTCCTTGTCCTTGCCGAGGGAGGCATCGAAGGTCACGTCGATGCCGCGATCCTTGAAGATCTGAACGGCGGCGGGGGAAAGGGCGTCGGAAATCAGAACGCGGGGTTTGGTCATGGGTTTGTCCTCGGGCGTCATGGCCGGGCTTGGCCCGGTCATCCACGTCTTGCGGGATACCGGGCTGAAGAAGGGAAAAGCATGGATGCCCGGGCTTTGCCCGAGCATGAAGGCGCGCAGAGAAGCGCCTCAGAGCTTCGCGAGTTCGGTCGCGAAGGCGTATTCGATCCAGGGCATCAGTGCCTTCACGTCACGCGACTGCACGGTCGCGCCGCACCAGATGCGCAGGCCCGGAGGGGCATCGCGATAGGCGCCGAGATCGAGGCCAGCACCGGCCTTGTCGAGAATACCCACGATCGCCTTGGCGAAAGCCGCCTGCTGGTCGCCCGAGAGCGCGGTGACCTTGGGATGCGTGAACTTGAGGCAGACGGAGGTGTTGGAACGGGTCTTCGGCTTCACGGCTAGGAAGTCGATCCAGTCATTCGCCTTCACGAAATTCGCGATCACGCGGGCATTCGCGTTGGCGCGCTTCATCAGGCCGTCGAGACCGCCCACCTTCTTCGCCCACTGGAGCGCATCGATGTAGTCTTCCACGCAGAGCATGGACGGGGTGTTGATCGTCTCGCCCTCGAAGATGCCCTCGATCAGCTTGCCGCCCTTGGTGAGGCGGAAAATCTTCGGCAGCGGCCAGGCCGGCTTGTAGCTCTCGAGGCGCTGAACCGCGCGCGGGGAGAGGATGAGCATGCCGTGCGCGGCTTCGCCGCCCAGCACCTTCTGCCAGGAGAAGGTGGTGACATCGAGCTTCGCCCAATCGAGATCCTGCGCGAAAGCCGCCGAGGTGGCGTCACAGATGGTGATGCCTTCGCGGTCGGCGGCGATCCATTCCGCATCCGGCACGCGCACGCCCGAGGTCGTGCCGTTCCAGGTGAAGACGACGTCGCGCTTTTTCGTATCGACCTTCTTGAGGTTCGGCAGTTCGCCGTAGCCAGCGGTGACGACTTCGGCATCGGCCAGCTTCAGCTGCTTCACCGCATCGGTCACCCAGCCTTCACCGAAGCTTTCCCAGGCGAGCATGGTGACCGGGCGAGCGCCCAGCATCGACCACATCGCCATTTCCACCGCACCGGTGTCCGAGGCAGGCACGATGCCGATCTTGTAATCGGCCGGAACCTTCAGGACGTCGCGGGTGAGGTCGATGGCGAGCTTCAGCTTCGCCTTGCCGATCTTCGCACGGTGCGAGCGGCCAAGCGGCGCGTCATTCAGGGCTTTGAGGGACCAGCCCGGCCTTTTGGCACATGGACCGGAAGAAAAATTAGCAACGCGCGGAAGCGCGGCAGGCGCGGTCTTCGTCATCAGCAATGTCTCCATCCTTGCAGATGGGTGTCTTCCGTTGGGGGAAGATGACCCGGGTCGTCGCTACGCCTCTTCGGGCAGAAAAGCAACGGCCGCACTTCAAAAGAGCAAAATATTTCCCGCACTCTTGTTCTTGCTCAAACGAAAAAGGCGCGGATTTCTCCGCGCCTTCAAAGGGAAAGCCGATCAAGGCTGATCAGTATTTGCGAACCAGCGGGCCCGGCACATAGGCTGCCGGTGCATCCGCGAAGACGTAGCGCAGGCCGACCTTCAGGTCGTGGCTGTCGAGGCTCTTGATACGGCCGTTGAAGGCAGCGCAGGGCACGGTGCAGACGATGCGGGCCGTGTTGACATCGCCGATATGCAGGTAGCGATAAGCTGCTTCGGCCTTCAGGTTCGCCGTCAGGTCATAGCCAAGGCCGGCATGAATGGCCCAGGCGAAGCGCGTTTCGGTCTTGCTCGGCGCGGTGCCGGAGCCGCCGGCAAAGCCGCCGAAGCCGGTATCGCGGACCGAGGAGGTCATCATCGTCGCGAAGCCGATACCGCCGCCGACGAACGGCGTGATGCGATGCCAGGTGCCGAGATCGACATAGACGTTGGCGAGGCCGACGATGCCGGAGAGGTTGCCGCGCACCACATTCTGGCCCGCCGGCGGGCCAACCGTGTTCTCGACGATCTGGAAGCGCGAGGGGAAGCGATAATCGAGCGTCGCATCCGTGCGCAGGAACGAGTTGAACTGGTAGCCGGCACCGACCGAGATAAAGCCGGTGGCATCCACCGCGCTCGCCACCGTCCCGGAGCCCGCGAGCGCTGGCACGAGTGCCGCATTCGAATAGGCATGGATGCCGGTGCCGAGATCACCGCGGAGGTAGAAGCCGCTGCCGACATCAATCGCGGCGGGCGGCGGAGCCAGCATGGGCGGAGGCGGCGGGGCAATCATATCGGCCGCGAAGGCCGTGCCGACCGAAAGCGCGGCGGCCAAGCCAGCCAGGCGGAGCGTCGTGAGGCGCAGCATGGTTCTTTCCTTCGTTTGCGTTCCGCCACGCAACGCGCACAGGCGTGGCCTTTGGAATCAGACGAGGAAAATGTGCCGGAAACTGGTTAAGGGCCCATTAAGCCTAAGAATTAACGCTAACAAAGTGCGAATGGCCGCCGCTCATGCGTGATGAGCGCTGCGGTCGGGCTGCTCCTGGTGGATCGGAAAAGACGGTGCGCGCGAGGCGGATCAGGCCGCTTTGGCGATCACCGCGCAGACATCATCCACGACACGCGCCACGAGATCACGATCATCGCCTTCGGCCATCACACGGATCACCGGTTCTGTGCCCGACGGACGGATGACGAGGCGGCCACCCTTGCCGAGGCTCGCGCGGATTTTCTCGATGGCGGCAGAGACACCTGCATCCTTGAGCGGCTGGCCACCGGTGGTCTTCACGTTCTTCAGAATCTGCGGCAGGGGGTCGAAACGCCGGCAGATCTCGCTCACCGGGCGGCCCTCCTTCTGGACCACGGCCAGCACCTGTAGCGCCGCGATCAGGCCATCACCCGTGGTGGAGTAATCGGAGAGGATGATGTGGCCGGATTGTTCGCCGCCCACATTGAAGCCCTGCTCGCGCATGTGCTCCAGCACATAACGATCACCCACGGATGTGCGCGCGAGGCTGAGGCCGAGGCCTTCGAGATGCCGTTCGAGGCCGAGATTCGACATGATCGTCGCCACAAGGCCCGGCTTCGTGAGGCGGCCATCCTGGTGCCAGCTCTCGGTGATCACGGCCATGAGCTGGTCGCCATCGACCACCTGGCCTTTCTCGTCCACGAGGATTACGCGGTCGGCGTCGCCATCGAGCGCAATGCCGATATCGGCGCGCATCTCGCGCACTTTCTGTTGCAGGGCATGCGGGGCGGTGGAGCCCAGATCGCGGTTGATGTTGAAGCCATCGGGCTCGATACCCATGGGAATGACCTCGGCGCCGAGTTCCCACAAGGCCTGCGGTGCCACCTTGTAGCCCGCGCCGTTCGCGCAATCGATCACGATGCGCAGGCCATCGAGTTCGAGGTTGCGGGGGAGTGTACGCTTGGCGAATTCGATGTAGCGCGCCTGTGCGTCATCAATGCGGCGCGCGCGGCCGATCTGGCCCGACGCTGCGAGGCGCGAGGAGAGATCCTTCTCCAGCAATTCCTCGATGGCGAGTTCCACCGCGTCGGAGAGCTTGTAGCCATCCGGCCCGAACAGCTTGATCCCGTTATCCTCATAGGCGTTGTGCGAGGCCGAGATCATCACGCCGATGTCGCAGCGCATCGAGCGCGTGAGCATCGCCATGCCGGGCGTGGGGATCGGGCCGGTGAGCATCACATCCATGCCGATGGAGGTGAAGCCCGCGACCAGCGCGTATTCGATCATGTAGCCGGAGAGGCGCGTATCCTTGCCGATGAGCACGCGATGGCGATGCTCGCCCCGTTTGAAGACGAGGCCGGCTGCCTGCCCCACCTTGAGAGCCAGTTCGGGCGTGATCTTGGCATTCGCGCGGCCACGAATACCATCGGTTCCAAAATATTTGCGCGCCATGTGCGTCCCCGTCGCCGAAATTCGCCCCGGCCTGAGTTTTCCAGTTTCAGGCGTGCCTGAAGCGCGACGGAGTTTCAAGTCCGCCGCGCTGGCTTGCCAAAGTCAATGTTAATCCCGGGCCGGACGGCTTTAGCCTTGCGGCGCCGGCTCCATGCCACCATCCGGGGCCTGCGGCTTCTGCTTGCCCGTGGAGGGCACGGCCGAGCCGCGCGGTGTTTTCGGCTCATCCGGATCCTGCCGGTCGGGGCGCTTGCCCTTCATCAGGTCGCGGAGTTCATCGCCGGTCAGCGTCTCGAATTCGAGCAGGGCCGTGGCCACGGCTTCGAAATCCTCGCGGTTCTCGGTGATGATCTTGCGCGCGGTGGTTTCGCCATCCTCGATGAGCTTGCGGACTTCCTGGTCGATCAGCTTCGCGGTTTCGTCAGACATGTTGGTGGTCTGCGCCACGGAATGGCCGAGGAAAACCTCCTGCTGGTTCGAGGCGTAGCGCACGCGGCCGAGCTTCTCGCTCATGCCCCATTCCATCACCATCGAACGCGCAAGCTGGGTCGCCATCTGGATGTCCCCCGAGGCACCGCTCGTCACCTTTTCCGGACCGAAGGTGGTGATCTCCGCTTCGCGACCGCCGAACAGCATGGCAAGCCGGGCTACGGCCTTCTCCCGCGAGAAGGAGTAGCGATCGCCCTCCGGCAGGGTCATCACCATGCCGAGCGCGCGGCCACGCGGAATGATCGTCGCCTTGTGGATGGGGTCGAGCCCCGCGAGCTTCAACGCGATGATCGCATGGCCCGCCTCGTGGTAGGCGGTGAGCTTCTTCTCATCCTCGGACATGGCCATGGATTTGCGCTCGGCGCCCATCATGACCTTGTCCTTCGCGTCCTCGAATTCCTTCATGGTCACGAGGCGGCGATTGCGGCGTGCGGCCATCAGTGCGGCTTCGTTCACGAGGTTCATCAGGTCTGCGCCCGAGAAGCCCGGCGTGCCGCGTGCGAGCACATGCAGGTCCACATCCGGCGCCACAGGCACCTTGCGGGCATGCACCCGGAGGATGCGGTCGCGGCCATTCACATCCGGCAGCGGCACCACGATCTGACGGTCGAAGCGGCCCGGACGCAGCAGCGCGGGGTCGAGAACGTCCGGACGGTTGGTCGCGGCGATGATGATGATGCCCTCATTGGCCTCAAAGCCATCCATCTCCACGAGGAGCTGGTTCAGGGTCTGCTCGCGCTCGTCATTGCCGCCGCCGAGGCCTGCGCCGCGATGACGGCCAACCGCGTCGATTTCGTCGATGAAGATGATGCAGGGCGCGTTCTTCTTCGCTTCCGCGAACATGTCGCGCACGCGGGAGGCGCCCACGCCCACGAACATTTCCACGAAATCCGAACCGGAAATCGTGAAGAAGGGCACATTGGCCTCGCCCGCCACGGCACGGGCCGTGAGCGTCTTACCCGTGCCCGGCGGGCCGACCAGCAGCACGCCACGCGGGATGCGACCGCCGAGACGCTGGAATTTCTGCGGATCGCGCAGGAATTCGACGATTTCCTGTAGGTCTTCCTTGGCCTCATCGATGCCGGCGACATCATCGAAGGTCACGCGGCCATGCGCTTCCGTAAGGAGGCGCGCGCGCGACTTGCCAAAGCCCATGGCCCGGCCAGCGCCGTTCTGCATCTGCCGCGACATGTAGATCCAGATCGCGATGAACGCGATGATCGGCAGCCAGTTGAGCAGGAAGCCCATATACCAGGGGCTGTCAGCATTGGGCGAACGGAAGGCGGTCGTGACGTTCTTCTCGCGCAGCTTCTCGATGAGGCGGGTATCCACCGGACCGAGGGTCACGAAGCTCTGCTGGGTATCCCGGAAGGTGCCCTGGATCTCGCCACCCGTGACGGTCACGCGTTCCACACGGCCCTTGTCCACCTCATCAAGGAAGACCGAATAGGGCACATCCTGCCCGGCCTGCCTGCTCGTGGGGCTCTGGAACACAGAGACGAGGGCAAGGACGAGAAGAAGGATTATCGCCCACAAGGCGATGTTCCGGACATTGGGGTTCATCGGGTTCCGGCTTTCGCTCTATCCGCATTTGTGAAGGTCGCCCGCTTCCACCTTGCGGCAAAAGCGCGACCTTCGTCTTCCTCTATTTAGAAACGGCAGGCCCGCTTGCCAAGGCACCGCGCGGATGAGCCGCGTTTCTCTGGCGAGATTCTCGCCGTGGCGGGGCCAACCGCACCTCGATCAGGTTGTTGGAATGCGCGATCACCGCCCATGCCAGCGTGGCGCGGAAGGGCCGCTGGTCGCGGATGGCCATGCGCAGGTTGCGCATCAACACCTCCAGCTTGCCCAGCGGAATCTGCGCTTCCTTGTGGGTGCTGTCGGCAATCGCGAACATCGCACGCCGCACCATGCGCATGGCGATCTCGAAGGGCTCGGTGAAGAAAGGCTCCGCCTTGAGCCGCACCGCGCCGCCATCCGGCGCATGGCGAATGAGGCTGTCATCCAGCGTGCGCTTCGCCACATGCTCGATGGCATCTTCCGTGCGGCGTGCGCGGGCCGCGAGCGTGCTCAGGCGTTCGGGCGTCAGCCCTTCCTGCGCCAGAATGGGCATTAGCGCGCGCAGGCGGACGCGCTTGTAGCGCCCGTCGCCATTCGAGGCATCGCGCGCGAAATGCCAGTCATGCACATCGCAGGTCGCGATGATGCGCGATTTCGGCACTTCGAGGAACGGGCGCAGATGCCCCACATGCCCACGTTTCACATTGGGCCGCATGGCCCCGAGCCCACCGAGACCGGTGCCGCTGGCCATACGCAGCAGCACGGTTTCGGCCTGGTCATCCAGCGTGTGGGCTGTCACGAGATGGCTCGCTTCGATGGCGCGGGCGTGGCCGAGTAACAGGGCATAGCGGCCCTTGCGCGCGGCTTCCTGGCTCACCTGCCCGGCCGGGCCATCATGCCACACAAGCGTGCAATGCGGGATGCCGAGTTCCTTGCAGAGGCCCGCGACCATGCGTGCTTCCTCTGCCGCTTCCGGCCTCAGGCCGTGATCGACGGTCGCGACCGCCAGCGGCGGCAAATAGGCCCGGACGGCCGCCGAAAGCCCGAGCATCGCGATGGAATCAGGCCCGCCGGAGACCGCGAGCAGCAGGCCATGGGCCTCGTCATTGCCAAGAGCACCGCGGAAGAGGGCGAGCGCTTCTTCCGGAGTCAGCGGAAGGCTGTCGGAAGGGTGCTCGTGATCCTCGTCCAGCGACGTTTTTAGCATTGGGCGCGCACCTTTTCCCGTTCGACCGCCGCGCGGATGGCGGCAGACGCATTCGGATATTTCACGGGCAGCTGGCTGAAGGTGCCGCAGGCTTCGGATTTTGCACCGAGACCGCGCAAAGAGATGCCGAGCTTCAGCATGGCTTCCGGTGCCCGGCCGGATGACGAGAATTTCGTCGTCACGTTGAGATATTGCTCCGCCGCCTCGCGGTAGCGCGTGCGGCCGAGATAGCTCTCGCCCAGAAAGAAGGTCGCATCCGCCACGCGACGATCCCTCGGATGTGCGCGCAGGAATTCGCGGAAAGCGCCTTCCGCCTCGGCATGGCTGCCCTGTTCCAGAAGCGCGCGGGCGGCTTCAAAATCGGTGCGCGGATTGCCGGAAGGTCCGGTTTGCGGCAGCGGAGCCACCGCTGCGCGCGGGTTGCGCGTCACATCGAGCGGCGCGCTGATGTCGCCCGAACCGGGAAGACCCGGCGTGAGCGGGCGCGGACCGCCAGGCGAGGCAGGGCTGGTCGCGGGGTCGAAGGCATCCTGCCGGCGGCCACCGGGCGGCGGCGTGGCCGGCCCGGGTGCGGCAGGAGTTGCCGTGCGCGGCGCGTTGCCCCGGCCCGCTTCAAGATCGCGGAAGCGCAGGTCGCTATCGGCCTGCGCGCGCTTGAGTTGGTCTTCCAGACGCCGGATCTGGAAGGACATCTCCTCGACCTGCCCAGTGAGGCGGCGGTTCTCGCTCTCCAGCCGGTCAAGGCGCAACAGCATCTCGGCGGCATCCTGCGCCGAGGCTGAAACGCCAAGGGCCCCCAGAAGGAGGCCAAGGCTGAATGCGACTTTTCGAAACCACCGCGTCATGATCGCCTGATCCTATCCGATTCCCGTCCGGTTTTCACGCCGGAGATGGGTGTTCCGGCGCATCAACCGCCGGACAGAACGGTTTGAACGCGGCGATTCTGCGACCAGCAGGAAATATCGTCGCAGGTCGCGACCGGGCGTTCCTTGCCATAGGACATGGTGCGGATGCGCGCCGAGGATATGCCCCGCGCCACGAGATAGTTCTTCACGGCCTCCGCGCGACGGGCGCCCAGCGCGAAGTTGTATTCGCGGGTGCCGCGCTCATCGGCATGGCCCTCGAGTGTGAATGAATAGCGCGTGTAGCGGTTCAGCCACGAGGCCTGACGCTCCAGAATGGCCTGACCCTGCGCGTTGATCTCGGAGGAATCGGTGTCGAAGAATACCCGGTCACCCACGGAGGCCGACTGGAATTCCGCAACCGAACCGGGCGTGTTCGCGCCACCGAGGCCCGCAGCATTCGGATCGGTCGTCGAGTTCGAGGCGCAGGCGGCCACCAGAGCCGTCATCGCCACCATCACGCCGATGCGCGCAAGGCGCGCCGGGGCCGAAAAACGCGCGAGATGCGCAACACTGATCATCATTTCTATCACTCCATGGAGCGGCATCGCCGCGCGACTGGCTCGCCCGAACCCTTGTGTCCCTCGCCGATTACGTAAAAGGCGAGCGGATTAACGAAAGCTTCTGTTTAGGCTAACAAGTCGCTTCCAGACCGGCTGAACCCGGCGACTTTGCGGCGGAAGGTGAACGAAGTGTTGAATTCGTCATCCCGCCGCATTTTGCGGCTCATCGCGCCGAACGCAACGGCGACCAGGCGGGGTCGGAGGCGAAATTCGGTGTGGGGATCGGCACATCCACCCGGCCGGTGATATCGACCATATGAAGCTTCGCGCCCGCGCCACTCTCGCGGAAGAACACGATATAGCGGCCGTTCGGCGCCCAGCTCGGCCCCTCATTGTGGAAGCCCTCGGTGAGGATGCGCTCGCCCGAGCCATCCGGCTTCATGATGCCGATGGCGAAGTTGCCACCGCGCTGCTTGGTGAAAGCGATGAAATCACCCTTCGGCGACCAGACCGGCGTGGAATAGCGCCCTTCGCCAAAGGAAATGCGCCGCGCCCCGCCGCCATCCGCGCCCATCACGTAGAGCTGCTGGCCGCCGCCGCGATCGCTTTCGAACACGATCTGGCTGCCATCCGGCGAGTAGGAGGGCGAGGTATCGATCGCACCGCCGGAGGTCAGCGGGCGCACCGCGCGCGAGCCGAGATCCACCGCCACAATGTTGGCCTGCCCGTTATTCTCGATCGACATGGCGAGCGTGCCGGCATTCGGCGCGAAACGCGGTGCGAAGCTCATCACGCCGTCCTGCCCGATCACGTTGCGCTGGCCGGTCCCGAGATCGAGCACCTGCACGCGCGGGCGGCCATTGCCGAAGGCCATGAACGCCACGCGATCACCGCGTGGGGAATAACGCGGGGTCACCAGCAATTCATCGCCAGACGAGAGGGCGAGGAAATTCGCTCCATCCTGATCCATGATGGCCAGACGCTTGCGGCGCTTGTCCTTGGGGCCGGTTTCATCAACGAAAACGATGCGGGTGTCGAAAAAGCCGGTTTCGCCCGTCAGACGCTCAAACACGGCATCCGAAGCAAGATGCGCCAACCGTCGCCACGCCGCGGCATCCACCCCATGGCGCTGGCCAAGAATGGCCTTGCCGGTGGAGACTTCCCAGAGGCGATATTCCACCGCGAGGCGTCCGCCTTCGCGCACAACGCGACCATTCAGCACGGCCTGTGCGCCGATGCCCTGCCAGGCGGCGAAATTCGGTGTGGCATCAAAGGCGACGTTCTGCTCGGGGAATCGCGCGCGATCCAGCGGCTCGAACACGCCAGAGCGCTTGAGATTGTTCGTGATGACGCTCGCAACCTGCGCACCCTGTCCCGCCTCACCCGTGAAATCCACGATGGCGATGGGCATCGGTTTGAAGTTGCGCGGGCTCAGATCAATGCAAAGCGTGCCGGCATTGCAGCCCGCACCTTGCGCGAGCGCAGGGCTACCCGAGACCATCGGCATGGTGAGGGCGGTGGCGATGCCCACCAGAAAGCTCAGCGGGCGGAGAAGGCGAAGCGGGTTCAGCATGGTGATACTCGTTCACTGCATCTCGCTCGGGTCGAACCCGATGCGGAGCGATTTCCAATCGTCGTACATAGCCGCGAAGCGCTCGGGAATGCGGAAGGGCGCGCAATTGCGCAGGGCGCGCATATTGGCTTCCGCATAGGGCATGTAGCCCGGCTCGTTCATCGGGTTGGTGAGCGTGGGGCCGGAGGTAATCGAGCCGTCGCGTGCCAGTGTCAGCGCCACGATGGGCTTCGAACGCGGGATCGCGCCCGGCGGGATCGAGAGGCAGCGGTTCATCTGCTCGGTGAGCAGGCCGATCAACTGCGAGCGTTCGGACGGCGATAGACGGCGACCCGTTGCGGTTTCGGCGCCGAGGCTGGCCTGCCGGCTGACCTGCGCGCCCGTGGCACCCGTGGAGGAGGGCGCCTCACGCGAGGTGAGAAGACGCTGGCGGATGGAATCTTCCAGCTTTTTGGCTTCGGCGGCCTGTTTCTCGCGCTTTTCGCGCTCTTCGCGCGCCTTCTTCTCGGCAGCAGCCTTTTCTGCTGCGGCCTTTTCATCGGCGCGCTTCTTGTCCTCGGTCTTCTTGCGTTCTTCAGCCTTACGCGCCTCCTCGGCGGCCTTTGCTTCCTCGCGGCGTTTTTCTTCGTCGCGACGCTTTTCCTCCAGCTGCTTCTGCTCGAGGAGCTTCGCGAGGTCTTCCCGCTTCTGTTCAGGCTTGGGTTCGGGCTTCGGTTCCGGGCGCTTTGGCGGCGTAGGAAGCTCGGCCTTCTCGTCCTCAGGCTCATCCTGCGGCTGTGGTTTCGGCTCCGGCGGGCGCACCACGGGCTTCAGTTCGGGTGGGCGAACGGGTGGAGGCGGCAGGGCCGCGACCTGGCGCGGCGGCTCCGGCAGCGGCTTGGGCTCCGGCCGGGGTTCTGGCCTCGGCTCGGGCTTCACTTCGGCCTTGGGCGGCTCGACCTTGGCGGGTTCGGCCACGACATCCTTCTTCGCCTCGCCCGGCTCGTTCTCCTTGCGGATTTCGGCGACACGATCAGCACGCAGGGCCGGCTCGGGCTTCTTTTCGCCCTTCTTGTCGCCCTTCATCATCTCGTTGAACTCGCGCTCCGAGATGACATCCACCGCCGCACTTTCCTGCGCGGGCGTGAAGGGCTTGGCGGAGGAGAACGCAGCCAGCCCCACGATCAGCAGGGTGGCGTGCCCCGCGACCGAGACAAGCCCGCCCGGCTGACGCCAGTCGAGAAGGCTCTTGAGGGTGGTGAGCGACCGCGCCATGCGGAGTTACCTGCGTTCCTGCGGCTGGTTGATGAGAGCGGTCTTGGCGTAGCCGCCTGCCTTCAGCGCCGCGAGCACCTCGGCCACGCGACCATAATTCACCTGTGCCGCGCCGCGAATATAGATGCGCTCGTCAAAGCCGTCCTTGGCGATGGCCTGGATCTCCGGAACGAGGCGCTCAAGCGTCGTCTCCTTTTCCTGAAGGAACAGCTTGCCGCGCTCGTCAATCGTCACGGAAATCGGTTTCTGCTCGATATTGAGCTGCGCCGCGCCTGTTTTCGGCAGATCCACCGGCACGCCCACTGTGAGCAGCGGTGCCGCGACCATGAAGATCACCAGCAGCACCAGCATCACATCGATGAAGGGGATCATATTGAGTTCGGCCATAGGGGCCGATTTGCGCCCCTTGCGCCTTTTGCCCCCCGGCATGGAAACGGAAGCCATCTCGAACGCCCTCCGTCAGGCCGCGCCGCGGTTCTGCACCGCGCCGGCACGCTCGTCGATCTGGCGCGAGAGGATGGCGGAGAACTCATCCGCGAAGCTTTCGAGCCGGCCCTGGATCTTGCCGGCATCGCGCACAAACTTGTTGTAGAAGATATTCGCGGGAATGGCCGCAGCCAGCGCAATCGCAGTGGCGAAAAGCGCTTCTGCAATGCCCGGTGCCACAACCGCCAGCGAGGTGTTCTTCGACGCTGCGATCGAGCGGAACGTCGTCATGATGCCGAACACTGTGCCGAACAGGCCGATATAGGGCCCGACGGAAGCGATGGTCGCGAGCACCAGCAGCTTCGATTCCAGCCGCTCCACCTCGCGGCTGATCGAGACATCAAGCACCTTGTCGATGCGCGTCTGCAGGCTGGCGAAGCCGCGGCCCGAGCCCTCGAAAGCACGCCGCCATTCGGTCATGGCCGCGATGAACAGGGCGGCAAAGCCGTCATTCGTCTTGTTCACGAGGCCGCGATAGAGTTCGTCAAGGCTCTGGCCGGACCAGAAGCGATCCTCGAACTCGTCCATGCTCTTGGCGATAGCGCGCAGGGCCATCGTCTTGTTGATGATGATCGCCCAGGACCAGACGGAGGCCGCCGCAAGGCCCAGCATCACCAGCTTCACGATGAAGTGGGCATGCATGAACAGGGCGATGAGCGAGAGATCCACTTGGGCTTCTGCGCCGGGCATTCCGATATCCTTCCTTCGGAACCGGCTGAGGCGCGGTTCCCTATGGGGCCGTTCAGGGGTCCATGCGCGCGGTTTGGGACCAAACTGGGGCAGGCGCATGGCTACACCCACGCGGAGCGCTTTCCGGCGCGGCTTGCCTATTCCATCGGTGCTTATGGTTAAGGATTGGCTAGCAAATCAAGTCTTGAACGGAGATCTGCGGGAAATCTCCGGGGCTTGCCGCCGGCAAGATGTGCAATGTCCACCCGCGCGGTGCAGAGCACGGCTTCCCCGCGCATGAGCTTCTGGAGCATCACGAGGCTTGCAGCGCCCACTTCCGCGACACGGGTTTCCACCGTCACGACATCGTCCATCCGCGCCGGGGATTTGAAGTCGATGGTCATGTTGCGGACCACGAAGAAGAACGGCCCGCCCTCGCTTTCGAACAAGGCGCGGTGATCCACGCCGAGTTCGCGCAAGGCCTCCGTGCGCCCGCGCTCGAAGAAGTGGAGGTAACGTGCGTGATAGACGAAGCCGGAGAAATCCGTGTCCTCGTAGTAGATGCGGAGGGTGAGGGTGTTCACTCCTCCTCCCCCTCGAATAGACCGAACTGCGCAGGCTGGCGCGCGGGGGCGGCCATGCCGAGATGCCGGAAGGCGGCATCGGTGAGAAGCCGCCCGCGCGGGGTGCGCTGAAGGAAGCCCTGCTGGAGCAGATAGGGCTCGATGATGTCCTCGATGGCATCGCGCGGCTCGGAGAGGGCGGCCGCCATGGTCTCGATGCCCACGGGCCCGCCCGAAAATTTCTCGGCAATGGTCGTGAGGTAGCGCCGGTCCATCAGGTCGAGGCCGATGGAATCGACGTCGAGCATGGTCAAGGCCTTGTCGGCGATGGCGCGGGTGACCTTGTCGGCGCCCTCGACGATGGCGACATCGCGCACGCGGCGCAGCAATCGGCCGGCGATGCGCGGGGTGCCGCGCGCGCGGCGGGCGATCTCGTTCGCGCCGTCCGCGCTCATGCCGATGCCAAGCACACGAGCGCCGCGCGTGACGATGAGTTCGAGTTCCTCCACCGTGTAGAAATTGAGCCGGATGGGAATGCCGAAGCGGTCGCGCAAGGGTGTCGTCAGCAGGCCGGCGCGGGTGGTGGCGCCCACGAGCGTGAATTTCGGCAGGTCGATCTTCACGGAGCGTGCGGCCGGGCCTTCGCCGATGATGAGATCGAGCTGGTAATCCTCCATCGCGGGGTAGAGGATTTCCTCCACCGCCGGGTTGAGGCGATGGATTTCGTCGATGAAGAGCACGTCGCGCTCTTCGAGATTGGTGAGTTGCGCCGCGAGATCGCCCGCCTTCGCGATTACCGGGCCGGAGGTCGAGCGGAAATTCACGCCGAGTTCGCGGGCCACGATCTGCGCCAGCGTGGTCTTGCCGAGTCCGGGCGGGCCTACGAACAGCACATGGTCCAAGGCCTCGCCGCGCGTCTTCGCGGCCTGAATGAAGACCTTCAGGTTCTCCTGCGCCTGTTGCTGGCCGATGAATTCGCCCAGTTGAAGCGGGCGGATCGACTGATCGACATCATCGCCACGCTTTTCGGGATTGAGGAGGCCGGGGCGGGTCGAGGGCGTGCTCACAGCGGAAGTTCCAGTTCGATCGCGTCGTGGATCGGGATGCCATGCTCGCCCACCTTCCGCGCACCGGGCACCTTTGGACGATAGGCATCGATCGCGCCGACATAAAGCATCGACAGGCGAAAGCCATAGCGCTGGTAGAAGATCAGCGCCGACATGTTGTCGTTCGTCGTCACAGCACGGATGCGGGTGGCACCGGTCTCCCGATAAAGTGGCAGAAGGCCATCCAGCAGTTCGCGGGCATAGGCACGGCCTGGCACCAGCGCATGCACCGCGCATAGGATGATGTTGCTGCCGCGCTTGGTCCAGCTTGCGAAGGCCAGCAAATGTCCCTCGGTGGAATAGAGGCCATGCGCCTCGATCTGCGCCGTATCATAGAGCTGCATGCCCACGGTCATATGAGAGGAGCCCCAGGCGGCCACCATGAGATCGGCGATCACCTGCTTGTCCGGAACCGTCAGGATGCGCGCGGCGCTCACAGCGCCTTCTCAAGTTCCAGCACATCACGCACGGGAATGCCGTCCACCCCCCTTTCCGGAAGGCTGGGCACGAAGACGCGGTAATTGGTGATGGCACCGGGATAGAAGGCCACGAGCTGGAATCCGAGCAGCTGATAATAGCGCAGGGTGGGCGTGTTGTCGTTCGTGGTCATCACGCGGATCAGGGTCGCGCCCTCTGCCCGGCCGCGTTCCGAGACGGCCTCGAGCAGCCGGCTGCCGATGCCCTTTAGGTAACCATGCCGAGCAGCGTGCCGCCGCGCTTGGCCGCAATCGCCTTGTATTCGCCGAGCATCCACACACGACCATGCATCAGCAGGGATTCGCCCCAGCGCTTGCGCAGTTGCGTGCCCACTTCCGCCAGATCTTCCAGAGGGCCGACCACGATTTCCGGCTGATGCATGTTCATTTCGCAAGCTCCTTCAGTCCCTGCCGGATGAGAGCGCTGACCGCCGCGTCCTCGCCGAGGGCTTTCGAGGCGGCAGCGACGGCGGCAGCGGCCTGCGGTTGCCCATAGCCGAGATTGACGAGGGCCGAGATCGCATCCTTCAGCGGGCCCTTCACGCGGCCTTCATCGGCCTCGCCCGCGAGTTTAGCGACAGCCGGGTCGATGGAGCCGAAAGCGGGTGCCTTGTCCTTCAGTTCCACGCAGATGCGTTCGGCGAGCTTCGGGCCCACGCCGGAGGTGCGGGCG